>DATDCR010000257.1:0-8003 GCA_036524215.1 Burkholderiales bacterium | reverse complement strand
GCTAGTAAGGGCAAATTCGGGGTCAGAGCCCCGAGAAGCCAAACCAAGAAAATTCGGGCTCTGACCCCACGGAGGGTCTGACCCTTAGCGGGCGGCGGCGGCCGCGGCCTTCTTGCCGGCTTTCTTGGCCTGCTTCTGCTCGCGACGGAGCTTCTTCCCGATCTGCTGCTTGCGGCGGCGGTTGAGGAGGTTCTTCGAGGTATGTCTCATGGCGCGCACGCTATCACTAATTCGGGGTCAGAGCCCCGAAAAACACCACCGGAAGAACCACAGGCAATGGCCTGCCCGGGCTGGGGCGAGGCGGCGACAGTCCGGGCGGCGCGAGGCGCGTGCAAGAAGCCTTCGCCATCGGCTCTCTAGCATGCGCACTCGTCAGGAGGGCATTGCGAATGCGCATCAAAGGGCAACAGGACATCGACATCACCATCAACGACGGCGGCTACATCATCCTCAAGCAGAAGCGCGACCTCGAGGGCGACCAGACGATCGAGTTCGCGCCGGCCTACGGCGTGAAGGTGGCCGAGGCGATCGACTCGCTGAAGGAGTTCGCGCAGGCGAAGTTCGAGAAGGCCGCGCTCGTAGAAGACTGAGCGGCAAGTAGGCGAGAATCGCGGGGCCTTGGGCCCCGCGACCTCCCGCCATGCGACGCTCGGCGTCATCGCGCTGACGCTCGCGCTCGCGTACGGCATCTGGTACGCGTACGGCGTCATCCTGGTGGCGCTGCTCAAGGAATTCGGCTGGAGCCGCTCGGTGCTGGCGGGCGCCTTCTCCGTCTTCACGCTGGTGCACGGCGGCGCCAACCCGCTGATCGGCATGCTGTGCGCGCGCTTCCGGCCGATGAAGGTGATCCTGGTCGGCGGCGTCGGCATCGCGCTCGCGTGCTTCGCCGACAGCTTCATCTCCACGCCGCTCGAGCTCTACCTCGCCTTCGGCGTGCTCACCGCGCTCGCCGTGGCGGCGGCGGGCTGGGTGCCGGCGCTCGTGCACGTGCAGCGCGAGTTCCACCAGCGCGTCGGGCTGCCGATCGGCATCATCAGCGCGGGCGTCGGCGTCGGCATGACGCTCGTCGTGCCGCTCACGCAGCTCCTCATCGACGGGATCGGCTGGCGCGGGGCGTTCCGGGTGCTGGGGCTCCTTTGCGCGGTGTGGATCGTGCCGGCGGCTTTGTGGGTGATGCACACGACGGACAGAATTCGGGGACAGAGCCCTAACCTCGAAATTCGGGGACAGACCCCGGAAAAGCAGAACCAAGAAGATTCGGGGTCTGTCCCCAACATCACCCTGCGCGAGGCGGTGCGCATGCAACCCTTCTGGCTGCTGGTGGCGGCGTTTTTCTTCGGCAACATCAACTCGCAGACGCTGCACGTGCACCAGGTGGCGCATCTCGTCGACCACGGCCTCGCGCCGATCGTGGCGGCCTCCGTGGTGGGCGTGGTGGGTTTCGCCAGCATCGTGGGCAAGACCGGCGGCGGCTGGCTCTCCGACCGCGTCGAGCGCGAGCTCGTCTACGTGGCCGGGATCGTGGTGCTGGCGGCGAGCGCGCTCCTCTTGCTCCTCCTGGGAGACAGCCCGAGCCGGAGCGGCGCGTATGGCTATGCCGTTCTCCTGGGCATCGGCTACTCCGTCACCGCGGCGATCACGCCGGCGATGATGAGCGATCGCTTCAGTGGGAAGCATTTCGGCGCCATCGTCGGCGTCGGCCTGATGGGAAGCGCGGTGGGCAGCGCGTTCGGTCCGTGGATGGCGGGCCGCATCTACGACACCGCGGGCAGCTACACCGCCGCATTCCTTATCGCCGCGTCGTGCGGCGCCGTGGCGGGCGTGTGCGCGTGGCGCGCGAGAGCGCTGCGCCGTGCTGCACTTTCCTGCGTGTAGCAGAACCTTTACAGAAAAAGCGTTATGCGGGCGACAGACACGGCTGCCGCCTTTTCCGACAATGAAATCCCCCTAGAGCCATTCACCCTCCCTCCCTTGGGTATGGCTCGACCCCTAGAGGCCACCTTCGGGTGGCTTCTTTTTTTTCCGGCCTGGCTTTCCCGCACGAGCCCCATCCGCCCACTAGGGATACCCCTGGCGAAGGCTGCATCCCCCTCCTAATTGTGTTTTTGTCCGGCCGGCGCGGCTTTTCGCACGAAGATGAGGGATTTCCTGACAGACAGGCCGCCGGGCATCTCCGACAATGGGGTCCCCCTGAGAGCCATTCGCTTCCCTCCCTTAGGAGTGGCTCCCCGAAAACCCGCCCCCCGGCGGGTTTTCTTTTTTCTGCCCGCCGCCGGGCTCCTGTAGCGTGGCCTCGACGCCAGATTCTCCGGCGGGCGACAGACAGCAGCGCCGGCATTTCCGACAATGAAGTCCCCCTGAGCCATTCACCCTCCCTCCCTTGGGTATGGCTCTCCTTGGAAGCCGCCTTCGGGCGGCTTCTTTTTTGGTGCCGTAAGCTCGCGCCATGGAGAAGAAGGCGCGGCCGGCCCTGCGCGTGGTGCTCGACACGCACGTCTGGCTCGACTGGCTGGTGTTCGAGGATGCGAGCGTCGCGCCGATCCGCGACGCGCTCGCCGCCGGGCGCCTCGAGGCCTACATCGACGCCGTCTGCGAGGCCGAGCTCGCGCGCGTGCTGGCGCGCGGCTTCGCCAAGCGCACGATCGACGCCCGGGCGCAGGAGGCGTGCATCGCGCAGGTGCGCCGCCTCGCCCGGCGCATCGATACGCCCGCGCCGCAAGCCGAGCGCGCCGCGCTTCCCTCGTGCCGGGATGCCGACGACCAGAAGTTTCTCGAGGCGGCGCTGGCGGTGCGCGCGGACTTCCTCATCACCAAGGATCGCGAGTTGCTCAGGCTCGCGGGAAAGCGATCCCGCGTTCCGTTTCGCATCCTGAGCCCGGCAGACTTCGGCCGCGCCCTGGGCGACCTGTGAACCGCCGCACGAGAACCACCGCGCTCGCGGACTTCTTCGAGCTCATCTCGGCGATGCCGTGGTGGCTCGGCGTGCTGCTCGCGGGCGGTTCGTATGCGGGCTTTCACTTCCTCGCCGAGCGCGAGCTGGCCGGGCCGCGCTCGGCGCACGACTATGCGCAGCTGAGCGAAAGCCTGATCAAGGCGTGGTCGGCGGGGCTGCAGTACGCGCTGCCGGCCTTGTTCCTCGCCGGCGCGGGCGTTTCGGCGCTGATCCGGCTGCGGCGCGGGAAGCGCGTGGTCGAGGATCCGGCGAGCGAGCATGTCGCCGCGCTGAAGGCGATGAGCCAGGTCGAATTCGAGACGCTCACCGCCGAGGGCTTCCGCATGAAAGGCTTCATCGTGAAGGAGCGGCGGGGCCGCATTGACGACGGCCGCGCGGATCTCGAGCTCGTCCGCGGCCCGGACCGCGCGCTCGTGCACTGGAAGCAGTGGCGCGCGGCGCGGGTGTCGATGGAATCGGTGCGCGAGTTCCACGCGCTGATGAGCGCGAAGGCGGCGTCGCTAGGCTTCTTCCTCACCGCCGGCCAGTTCAGCGAGAACGCGCGCGAGTTCGCGCGCGGCCGCGGCATCGAGCTCATCGACGGCGCGCGCCTCTACGCCATGTTCCACGACGTGCGCATGGCGCAGACCGTGCCGGAGCAAGCGAGCGCGGCAAAGGCGCTCGCCGAGCCCGACTGCCCCAAGTGCGGCGCGAAGATGGTCAAGCGCGTGGCGAAGCAGGGCGCGAAGCGCGGGCAGGCGTTCTGGGGATGCAGCACCTATCCGGCCTGCAGCGGCGCGCGCCCGATCTAATTGGTGACAGTCACCATTTATTTCTTCGCCTCCAGGGATGTCCACCGCTCCAGCTTCTGCATCAGCAGGCGCTCGATCTCGTCGGAACGCTCGCGGTCGGCGCGGAGGCTCTCGGGCGGCTGGCGGTAGTAGTCGGGCGCGTGCATGCGCGCGTAGAGCGCCTTCTGCTCCGCTTCCAGGGATTCGATTTCGGAGGGCAGCGTTTGGAGCTCGCGCGTTTCCTTGTAGGACAACTTCCGCGAAACCCCCGGCTCCCCCCGCGAAGGCGGGGGTCGCTCCCCCCTTGACAGGGGGGCGGCGGCAGGCTGCCGCTGCACGAGGTAATCGCTGTAGCCGCCGGCGTATTCCTTCCAGAGGCCCTCATTCTTGTCATCGGCCTCGGCAACGAGCGTCTGCGTGACGACGTTGTCGAGGAAGGCGCGGTCGTGCGAGACGAGGAGGAGCGTGCCGGCGTAGTCCTGCAGCGCCGCCTCGAGGAGCTCGAGCGACTCGATGTCGAGGTCGTTGGTGGGCTCGTCGAGGACGAGGACGTTGGCCGGACGCGCGAAGAGGCGCGCGAGGAGGAGGCGGTTGCGCTCGCCGCCGGAAAGCATCGACACCTTGGAGCCCGCGCGGCGCGGCGGAAAGAGGAAATCCGACAGGTAGCTCATGACGTGCTTCTTCCCGCCCGGCCCCTCGACCCATTCGGAGCCCGGGCTGATCGTCTCGGCGACCGTCTTCTCCTCGTCGAGCGCTTCGCGCATCTGGTCGAAGTAGGCCGGCTGCACGTTGGCGCCCAGACGCACGCGCCCCGAGTCCGGCGGCAGCGTGCCGAGGATCAGCTTGATGAGCGTGGTCTTGCCGGCGCCGTTCGGGCCGATGAGGCCGAGGCGATCGCCGCGCGAGACGATGAGATCGAGGTTCTTTACCACTGTCTTTTCCCCGAATGCCTTCGTCACGCCGGCAAGCTCGCAGACCAGCTTGCCCGAGCGCTGGCCCTCGGTGATCGCGAGCCTGACGTTGCCCGAGCGCTCGCGCCGCGCCGCGCGCTCCTCGCGCAGGTGCTCCAGGCGCCGCACGCGGCCCTCGTTCCTCGTCCGGCGCGCCTCGATGCCCTTCCTGATCCAGGCTTCTTCCTGCGCCCAGAACTTGTCGAACTTCGCGTGCACCACCGCTTCGACGGCGAGCTGCGCGGACTTCTGCCTTTCGTAGGCCGAATAGTTGCCGGGAAAGGAGGCGAGCCGCCCGCGATCGAGCTCGAGGATGCGCGTCGCCACCCGGTCGAGGAAGGCGCGGTCGTGCGTGACGAAGATCGCCGCCGGTTGCCGCGCGAGGAGATTTTCCAGCGCCACGATCCCTTCGATGTCGAGATGGTTCGTCGGCTCATCCAGCAGCAGCACGTCGGGCTCCTGCGCGAAGGCCGCGGCGAGCGCCGCGCGCTTCTTCTCGCCGCCGGACGCCGTCGCCGGATCGAGGGCCGCATCGACGCCGAGCCGGTGCAGGTATTCCTCGTACTTGTGCGCGGCGACCGGAGGATTGGCCGGAAAGGCGGGCTCCTGCGGCACGAGCACGATGCGCAGCCCGTCGCGCTTCCTGAGCTCCCCGTCATCGAGCGCGATCGAGCCGGCCAGCACGCCGAGGAGCGACGACTTCCCCGTGCCGTTCCTGCCGATGAGCCCGATGCGCTCGCGCTCCTCCAGCGCGAACGACGCGCGGTCGAGCAGCGGCAGGTCGCCGTAGGCGAGCTCGGCGTCGGCAAGCGTGAGGAGCGGCATCGCTTAATTCGGGGTCAGGGCACTAATTCCGCAGTTCGGGGACGGAGCCCTAACGCCGGGATCCGATGGGATTAAACTTCTCGCCAGGGGGAAGTGCAATGGGGCCGGAAATCTGGGCGGCGATGATCGGGCTCGCCGTCCTCGCGCCTGCGGTGTGGCTCTACAACCGCCTGGTTGCCGACCGCAACCTCGTGCGCCAGGGCTACGCCGACATCGACGTGCAGCTCAAGCGCCGCGCCGACCTCGTGCCGCAGCTCGTCGAAGCGGTGCGCGGCTACGCGGCGCACGAGAAGGCGCTCCTCACCTCGGTCGCCGAGCTGCGCACGGCCGCCATCGCCGCGCCGAAAGTCGATGAGCGCTTCACGCACGAGCGCCTGCTCGGCGAGCGCCTCGACAAGCTCGTGCTCCTGCAGGAAGCCTATCCGGCACTCAAGGCCGACGCCAACTTCCGCGACCTGTCGGCGAAGCTGGTCGAGGTGGAAGACGCGCTGCAGTACGCGCGCCGCTTCTACAACGGCGCCGTCAAGCAGTACGTGACGCGCATCGAGTCGTTCCCCGACGTGATCATGGCGAAGGCGTTCGGCTTCAGGCCGATGCCCTTCTTCGAGACGGCGGACCGCGAAGCGGTGAAGGTCTCGCTGTGAGGTGCTGGCTCGCGCTCCTCGTTCTCGCCTTCTCGCTGCCCGCAGCGGCGATCGAGCGCGTGCTCGACTTCAACAGCACGATCCGGATCGCGCAGGACGGCGAGCTCACCGTCACCGAGCGCATCGTGGTGCAGGTGGAAGGACGAGAGATCCGGCGCGGCATCCTGCGCGACTTCCCCACCGACTATCGCGACCGCTTCGGCAACCGCGTCATCGTCCCCTTCAGCGTGGTCGGCGTGAAGCGCAACGGCACGCGCGAGCCCTGGTCGCAGGAGCGGCTCTCCAACGGCGAGCGCATCCGCATCGGCAGCGGGAGCGTGATGCTGCCGCACGGCGAGCACAGCTACGAGATCACCTACCGCACCGCGTACCAGGTCGGCCATTTCCCCGACCACGACGAGCTCTACTGGAACGTGAACGGCAACGGCTGGACCTTCGCCTTCGACCACATCTCGGCCGAAGTGCTGCTGCCCAAGTCGATCCCGGCGAACGAGCTGCGCGCCGAGGCCTACACCGGCGCGCAAGGCGCGCGCGGACGCGAGTACCGGCAGCTCATCCGCGACGGCGCGGTCGGCTTCAGCTCGACGGTGGCGTTCGCGCCGCACGAGGGCATGACGATCGTGGTCGGTTTTCCGAAAGGGGTCGTGCACGAGCCGGCGCTGCTCACGCGCGCGGGATGGTTCTTGCGCCAGAACGTCGGCGTGGCCGCGGGCCTCGCCGGATTCGCGCTCATGCTCGGCTTCCTCTACTGGCGCTGGCTCGTGGTCGGCCGGGATCCGCGCGCCGGCCCCAAGTTCCCGCGCTACGATCCGCCGCAGGGCATGAGCCCGGCCGCGGTGCGCTTCGTCGACCGGCAGGGCTTCGATGCGAAGTGCTTTCCTGCCGCGCTGCTCGGCCTGGGCAGCCGCGGCTTGCTCAAGATCACGCAGCTCGGCGACGGCTTCCGCCTCGATCCCACCGGCAAGAAGCACGACCTCCTTCCCGGCGAGCATGCGGTGGCGGGCTACGCCGCGGCTTCGCGCACCATCGGCTCGACCTACGACGCCGCCGTGGCCGACATCCGCAACAACCTCGAGCGCGAGCTGAAGCTCCTCTACGAGGAGAAAGTCTTCAGCCGCAACTACGGCTCGCTCGCGCTCGGCATCCTCCTCGGCATCGCCACCATCGGCGTGATGATCGGCCTGCAGGCGTCGATCCTCGTCACCATCGCCGTGGGCATCGCGATCGTGCTCACCCTGGTCGCCTTCTACAAATGGCTTCCCGCGTACTCGCCGAACGGTCGCCGGGTCGAGGACGAGATCGAAGGCCTGCGCGAATACCTCGGCGTCGCCGAGCGCGACGAGCTCGCGCGAAAGAAAGCCCCGCCGAAGACGCCGGAGGAGTTCTCGCGCTTCCTGCCTTACGCCTTCGCGCTCGACGTCGAGAAGACCTGGGCCGACCGCTTCGCGCTCGCGCTCGGCGCCGCCGCCGTCGCGCAGGCCGTTTCCGGCTGGTACACCTCCTCCGATGGCGACACCAGCTTCACCTCGCTCTCGAGCTTCACCGACTCCTTCTCCTCGATGAGCGACACCATCAGCTCCGCCTCCACCGCGCCCGGCTCGAGCTCCGGCTCGAGCGACAGCGGCGGCGGTGGCGGTGGCAGCTCCGGCGGTGGCGGCGGCGGAGGCGGCGGCAGCGGCTGGTAGTTCGGGGACAGAGCCCTAATTCGGGGTCAGGGCACTAATTCATCCATCGCGGTAATTCGGGGTCAGGGCACTAACTCATCGGTCCTCATGCAGCAGGCGTTCAAGCCGCACGCCTGGCGTTGCGTCGCATCAGAAAATCTCCTAAACGAAGTTGCTTGTGCTTCTTGTCCGTTCTC
>DATDCR010000256.1:0-5613 GCA_036524215.1 Burkholderiales bacterium | reverse complement strand
GCAGCCTGGTCGAGCATCTGCAGGCGCGCAGCAGCGCGACCGGCGGCCCGAGCTACTTTCAGGGTCACCTCGTCTCGGATTCGAGCAGCATCAACACCGTGCAGGCCGACTTCACGGTCTCGAGCTGCGCCAACTCGGCCGGCTTCTCTAACCGGGCTTCCATCGAAATGCAGATCTACAACGATGGCACCCCGGGCACCACGCCGCCGAACGACAATGAGCCGGCCAGCCAGGTAGGCGACGTGCGCGCGTACCTCTTCCTCGATTGCGTCGCGCAGACGGCGCAGCTGCAGCTCCTGCGCTGGAATAGCACCTCGCCGTTGAGTTCCACATTGCTGTCCGATCCTGCGAACAACGTCGTGCCGATGGGACCCCTGCCGATGATCGGCAAGCCACATACGCTCTTCATGAAGTGGGACGCGACCGCGCGTCGCATCACGTTCCAGGTCGACGGCCAAGTGCCGGTGGTGGTCGACCCGACCACCGTGAATGCGCGCATGAAGGTCGCCGCGCCTTACGCGAAGGCGCCGAATGCACCCGCGGTGCACATCGGCGGCTTCCTCGGCATGCCAGCGGCAAATCAGACGGCGAGCATGGATTTCCGCGTCAACAACGTGTTCACTGCGCCATAGGGGACTTGCAGCCAAAAAAAGGGCGACCCGGCGGTCGCCCTTTTTGCATGAGACGGTACTTCTAGACCATCAGCGGCACGACGAGCAGCGCCACGATGTTGATGATCTTGATGAGCGGGTTTACCGCCGGGCCGGCCGTGTCCTTGTAGGGGTCGCCGACGGTGTCGCCGGTCACGGCCGCCTTGTGCGCATCCGAGCCTTTGCCGCCGTGATGACCGTCCTCGATGTACTTCTTGGCGTTGTCCCAGGCGCCGCCGCCGGTGCACATCGAGATTGCGACGAAGAGGCCCGTGACGATAGTGCCCATCAGCACGCCGCCGAGGGCCTGTGGCCCGAGGATCAGGCCGACGAGGATCGGCACCAGGACCGGAAGCAAGGAAGGCAACATCATTTCCTTGATCGCGGCGCGCGTCAGCATGTCGACGGCGCGGCCATATTCGGGCTTCGCCGTGCCCGCCATGATGCCCGGGATCTCCTTGAACTGGCGCCGCACTTCGATCACCACGGCGCCGGCCGCGCGACCGACGGCTTCCATCGCCATGGCACCAAAGAGGTACGGCACCATGCCGCCGATGAAGAGACCGATGATCACCATGTGGTTCGAGAGGTCGAAGGTGAAGCTCTTGCCCGACGACTCGAGCGCATGCGTGTAATCGGCGAAAAGCACGAGCGCGGCGAGGCCGGCCGACCCGATCGCATAGCCCTTCGTCACCGCCTTGGTCGTGTTGCCGACCGCATCCAGCGGGTCGGTGATGGCGCGCACCGAGTCCGGCAGGTTCGCCATCTCGGCGATGCCGCCGGCGTTGTCCGTGATCGGGCCATAAGCGTCGAGCGCGACGATGATGCCCGCCATCGACAGCATCGACGTCGCCGCAATGGCGATGCCGTAAAGCCCGGCGAGCCAGTACGACGCGCCGATCGCCACGCACACCGCGAGCACCGGCCAGGCGGTCGACTTCATCGATACGCCGATGCCGGCGATGATGTTGGTCGCGTGCCCGGTGACGCTGGCGCTCGCGACGTGCTGCACCGGCTTGAAGTCCGTGCCGGTGTAGTACTCGGTGATCCAGACCAGGAAGCCGGTGAGCGCCATGCCGACCACCGCCGTACCGTAGAGGTGCCAGACGGTGATCTGCTGCATGCGGCCGGCGATCTCGAACGGCACCGACTTCACCACGTCATCCATCAAAAGTAGCGTGATCGGATAGAACGCGATCAGCGCCAAGACGCCGGCCACGATGAGGCCCTTGTAGAGCGCGGGCATCACGTTGCGGTCGCCGGGCTTCGCCTTGACGAACCAGGTGCCGACGATCGACGCGATGATGGCGAAGCCGCCGATCACCAGCGGGTAGATCACCGCCGCGGGCGACGTCGTCTTCACCATCAGCGAGCCGAGCAGCATGGTGGCGATGATCGTGACCGCATACGTCTCGAACAGGTCGGCCGCCATGCCGGCGCAGTCGCCCACGTTGTCGCCGACGTTGTCGGCGATCACCGCGGGGTTGCGCGGGTCGTCCTCGGGGATGCCGGCTTCCACCTTGCCGACCAGGTCGGCGCCGACGTCGGCGCCCTTGGTGAAGATGCCGCCGCCAAGCCTGGCGAAGATCGAGATCAACGAGCCGCCGAACCCGAAGCCGACGAGCGGATGGATGATGTGGCTGAGATTCGCCTTGTCCGGCGCGTTCGCGTAGAGCAGAGCGAAATAGCCGGCCACCCCGAGCAGGCCGAGCCCGACGACGAGCAGGCCGGTGATCGCGCCGCCGTGGAACGCGACCTGCAACGCCTCGTTGAGCCCCGTACGGGCGGCCTCGGCGGTGCGCACGTTCGCGCGCACCGAGATATTCATGCCGATGATGCCGCAAGCGCCGGACAGCACCGCGCCCAGCAGGAAGCCGAAGGCCGTCGACCAGCCGAGCTGCGGCGTGAAGCCGATGACCAGGAACAGCACCACGCCGACGATCGAAATCGTCGTGTACTGGCGCCACAGATACGCCACCGCGCCTTCGCGCACGGCGGCGGAAATCTCGCGCATGCGCTCGTTGCCGGAGGGCAGGCGCAGGATGCGCGTGCTCTGCCAGACCCCGTAAAGGATGGCGAGGATCGCGCAGCCGAGCGCGAACAGTAGGCCACCGGTCATAGTGTTCTTCTCCCCAGAAGTTACGCTTTAGCGACGAAAAAGCTCACGCTTTGACGACGAAAAAGCAGGGGTCGGATTTTATCAGGTCAGCGCAGCGAAAACGCGCTGCTTGATCTCTTCTACGGCGCCCGCTCCCGAGATCTTGCGCACCTTGGGCGCGCGGCTGTCGCCTGAATCGGCCCAGCGGCTGTAGTACTCGACGAGCGGACGCGTCTGCGAGTGGTAGACGTCGAGGCGCTTGCGCACCGTCTCCTCTTTGTCGTCGTCGCGCTGGATGAGCGCCTCGCCGGTGAGGTCGTCCTTGCCGTCGACCTTGGGTCGGTTGAACTTGACGTGGTAGGTACGCCCGGAAGCGAGATGCACGCGGCGCCCGCTCATGCGCTGGATGATGTCGTCGTCGGGGACGTCGATCTCGAGCACGCGGTCGATCGGCACCTGCGCCTGCTTCATCGCCTCGGCTTGCGGGATCGTGCGCGGGAAGCCGTCGAAGAGATAGCCCCGCGCGCAATCGGGCGCCTTGAGGCGCTCCTTTACCAGGCCGATGATGATCTCGTCCGAGACGAGCTGGCCGGAGTCCATGACTTTCTTCGCCGCGACGCCGAGGGGCGTGCCGGCCTTGACGGCCGCGCGCAGCATGTCGCCGGTGGAAATCTGCGGGATGCCGAACTTCTCGCGGATGAAGTTGGCTTGCGTGCCTTTGCCGGCACCGGGTGGTCCGAGAAGGATTAGACGCATAACGCTTGAGCCTCCGAAGTATCCTTCCGTCAGCCTCCCTTAAGTATTGTAAGCACAGCCGCGAGGTCCTGCGGCGTATCCACGCCCGGCGGCACTTCTGTTTCGCTCACCAGCACCGCGATGCGATGGCCGTGCCACAGGGCGCGAAGCTGCTCGAGCGACTCGGCCCTCTCGAGGGGGCAGACCGGCAGCGTCGCATAGTGCCGGACGAACCGCACGCGGTAGGCGTAGATGCCGGCGTGGCGGTACGCGATCGGCGCGCCTTCCCGCGGATACGGGATGCGGGCGCGCGAAAAATAGAGCGCGTAGCCCTCGGCGTCGAGCACCACTTTCACGACGTTCGGATTCGCCGCGGCCGCATCGTCATGGATCGCATGGCAGGCGGTGGCCATGGCTGCGGCGGAATGCGCGGCCAGCTGCTGCGCCACGCCGCGGATCAGCGCCGGCGCAACCAGCGGCTCGTCGCCCTGCACGTTCACCACGACGGCATCCTCGGCCAGCTTGAGCTGCGCCGCGGCCTCGGCGATGCGATCGGTGCCCGAGGCATGGTCGCCGCGCGTCATGACGGCGTGGAAGCCGTGCTTGCGGACCGCGGCAGCGATGCGCTCGTCGTCGGTGGCGACGTGCACCGAGGCGGCGCCGCTCTGCGCGGCGCGCTCGCAGACATGCACGACCATCGGCTTGCCGGCGAGGTCGGCGAGCGGCTTGCCGGGGAAACGCGTCGACGCGTACCGCGCCGGAATGATGACGCAGAACGGCGCCGACGAGCTCAAGCGACTTCTTCTTCGGGCGGCAGCTTGCGCGCCTCCTCCTCGAGCATGACGGGAATGCCTTCCTTCACCGGATAGGCGAGCCGGTCGGCGCGACAGACCAGCTCGCCGACGTCCTTGCGGTAAACGAGCTTGCCCTTGCACAACGGGCAGACGAGGATTTCAAGAAGTCTTGGGTCGACGACGGAACTCATCCAGCCTCCCGGACAGCCAGTCGCCGAACGCCGGCTCGAGCTCGGCCGACACCGGCAACACCCACCAGTTGCGCTTCACATTCGAACTCGCGGCGTGGCGCAATTTTACCGCGTCCTTCTCCGTCATCAGCACCGGCGCCTCGTCGCCGAAGTCGAGGTCCTGCGTGCGGAACGGATGATGGTCGGGAAACGGATGCGGCACCAGCTTGACGCCGAGCCGCACGAGGTGCAGGAAGAAGCGGTTCGGATCGCCGATGCCGGCCACCGCATGCACTTTCGCTCCGGCGAAGCTCGCCGCCGGCCGGCGCTCGCGCGCATCGCTCATGCGATGCAGCGTGTCGCCGGCGAGCCGCATGGCGAAGCCTTTTACCGCTGCCCCGTGCGACACGACGGCATCGACCGAGCGCAGCCGGGACACCGGCTCGCGCAAAGGTCCGGCGGGAAGGAGAAACCCATTGCCGAAGCCGCGCGCATCGACCACCGCGATCTCGATATCGCGACGCAGCCGATAGTGCTGCAGGCCGTCGTCCAGGATGACGACATCGACATCGGGATTCGCCGCGCGCAGCGCTTCGATGACGGCGACGCGCTGAGCGCCGACCCAGACCGGGCAGCCGCTGCGCCGCGAAAGCACGATCGGCTCGTCGCCGACTTCGCCCGCCTCCGAAGCGATCGTGGCAGCACGTGGCGCTTCGATCGCAGCCCCGTAGCCGCGCGAGACGATGCCCGGCTTCCACCCCTGCCGCTGCAGATGCTCGGCGATCCAGAGGACGAGCGGCGTCTTGCCCGTACCGCCGACCGAAAGATTGCCGACCACGATGACGGGAATGCCGGGATGCGCGCTCTTCAGCAGCCTGAGCCGGTAAAGCACGCGCCTTACGGCGACGGCGGCGCGAAACGCGAGGCTCGCGGGCCACAGCGCCCAGGCAGCGAGGCCGCGGCGGTACCAATAGCGCACTACGAAGCCCGCATTACTTCGTCGCTTGTGTCGCGAAAGTGATCTGCGTAAGGCCCGCCACGCGCGCGGCTTCCATGACGCGCACCACCGCCTGGTGGGTCGCCGTGGCATCCGCACTGATCACGACCACCGGCTCTTTCGCGCTTGCGCCCGCGCGGCGCAGCTCGTCGGCGAGGTCGTTGACGCT
>DATDCR010000255.1:0-7219 GCA_036524215.1 Burkholderiales bacterium | reverse complement strand
GCTGCGCGAGACGGTGATTTTCGCCGACAAGCTGATGCAGGCGGGCTTCACCATCGCCACGCGCGGCGGCATCTCGTTCGGCGTCAACGACATGCGCATTCCGACCGCCAAGCAGGAGCTGATCGCAGCCTCCGAGGCCGAGGTGAAGGAGATCGAGTCGCAGTACACCTCGGGCCTGGTGACCGTGGGCGAGCGCTACAACAAGGTGGTGGACATCTGGTCGCGCTGCGGCGAGCAGGTCGGCAAGGTGATGATGGAACAGCTCGGCACCGAGGAGACCATCGACCGCCACGGCAAGAAGGTGCGGCAGGAAGCCTTCAACTCCATCTACATGATGGCCGATTCCGGCGCGCGCGGTTCGGCGGCGCAGATCCGGCAGCTCGCCGGCATGCGCGGCCTGATGGCCAAGCCCGACGGCTCGATCATCGAGACGCCGATTACCGCGAACTTCCGCGAAGGCCTGAACGTGCTGCAGTACTTCATCTCGACGCACGGCGCGCGCAAAGGCCTCGCCGACACCGCGCTCAAGACCGCCAACTCGGGCTACCTCACGCGCCGCCTGGTCGACGTGACGCAGGACCTCGTCGTTACCGAAGAGGACTGCGGCACCACGAACGGCGTCGCCATGAAGGCGCTGGTCGAGGGTGGCGAAGTGGTCGAGGCGCTGCGCGAGCGTATCCTCGGCCGCACGCTGGCCATCGACCTGATCCATCCCGAGACGCAGGACGTGCTGTTCGCCGCAGGAACCCTGATCGACGAGGAGGGCGTGGACATCATCGACAACGTCGGCATCGACGAGGTCAAGGTGCGCACGGCGCTTTCCTGCGACACGCGCTGGGGCGTTTGCTCGAAGTGCTACGGCCGCGACCTGGGCCGCGGCTCCCCGGTGAACGTCGGCGAAGCGATCGGCGTGATCGCCGCGCAGTCGATCGGCGAGCCGGGCACGCAGCTCACGATGCGCACCTTCCACATCGGCGGCGCTGCTTCGCGGACCGCGGTGCAAAGCGCGGTCGAGGCGAAATCGTCCGGCACGGTGCGCTTCACGTCGACCATGCGCTATCTCTCCAACGCCAAGGGCGACAAGGTCGTGATTTCGCGTTCCGGCGAAGTCATCATCGCGGACGACAACGGCCGCGAGCGAGAGCGCCACAAGGTGCCGTACGGCGCGCTGCTCTCGGTCGGCGATGGCGACACGGTGCGCGCCGGCAAGACGCTTGCCAACTGGGACCCGCACCATCGTCCGATCATTACCGAATACGCCGGCACGGTGAAGTTCGAGCACGTCGAGGAAGGCGCTACGGTGGCGAAGCAGATCGACGACGTGACGGGTCTTTCGACCCTCGTCGTCATCGACGCCAAGCGCCGCACCACGGCGGCAAGCAAGGGCCAGCGTCCGTCGGTCAAGCTCATCAACGAGGCCGGCGAGGAAGTGCGCATTGCCGGCACCGATCACGCCGTGAACATCAGCTTCCCCGTGGGCGCGGTGATCGCCGTGCGCGACGGCCAGCAGGTCCAGGTCGGCGACGTGCTGGCGCGCATCCCGCAGGAAGTCTCGAAGACGCGCGACATCACGGGCGGCCTGCCGCGCGTGGCGGAGCTGTTCGAGGCGCGCTCGCCGAAGGATGCGGGCATCCTGGCGGAGGTCACGGGCACGGTGAGCTTCGGCAAGGACACCAAAGGCAAGCAGCGCCTGGTGATCACCGACCTCGACAAGCAGGAGCACGAGTACCTGATCGCCAAGGACAAGCACCTGCTGGTCCATGACGGCCAGGTGGTGAACAAGGGGGAGATGATCGTCGACGGCCCGGTGGATCCGCACGACCTGCTGCGCCTGCTCGGCATCGAGGAGCTCGCGCGCTACATCATCGACGAGGTGCAGGATGTGTATCGCCTGCAGGGCGTGAAGATCAACGACAAGCACATCGAGGTCATCGTGCGGCAGATGCTGCGCCGCGTGGAGACCGACGAGCCCGGCGATACGCCGTTCATCCAGGGCGAGCAGGTCGAGCGCGCGGAGCTCTTCGAGGAGAACGAGAAGGCGCAGAAGGCCGGGAAAAAGCCGGCGACCTTCCGCAACATCCTGCTCGGCATCACCAAGGCGTCGCTATCGACGGATTCGTTCATCTCCGCGGCCTCCTTCCAGGAGACGACGCGCGTGCTGACCGAAGCGGCGATCATGGGCAAGCGCGACGAGCTGCGCGGCCTGAAGGAGAACGTGATCGTCGGCCGCCTGATCCCGGCGGGTACGGGCCTCGCGTACCACAACATCCGCAAGGCGCAGGCCGCCGAGCCGGTGCTGGCCGAAATGCCGGCCGGCACGGCCGAGACGCCGGCGGCGGCGGAGCCGGCCACGACGGGCGGGGGAAGCTGAGAGCTCGAAAACAAACCTCAGAAAGGCGCCTGCGGGCGCCTTTTTTTTGACTTGATCCGCATCAAGTCGCTGGCGGAAGCGGACGGTAAGTTAGGCCGCTCTCGAGGAGCGCAAATGGCAAACATCGAAGGCGTCTGCCGGGACGTGTGCAACGCGACGGAGTACGTGGCGATCGTCACGCACGGCAGCGACGGTCCGCACCTTGCGGGCCACTGGGGCAGCTACATGTTTCTCGACGTCGAGGAGGGGGTGGTGGTCTTCCCGGTCGGACGCTTCAACAAAACCGAGCAGAACCTGCGTGCAAACGGCCGCATCCAGCTCCTCGTCGCCTCTAAGAAGGTGCCGGGCACCAAGAGCCCGGGCCAGGGCTGCACGATCCGCGGCAGCGGGGAGATCGTCACGAGCGGCAAGTACGTCGACGCCGTGCGCGTCAGGTTCCCCTGGGCGCGCGGCGCGCTCGTCGTGCGCGTGGAAGGTACAACCACGCAGCTCTGAGTTGATCTGGATCAGATCGGTTGCCGGCCGCCCACCGCATCGTTGGCGGATGAAGCTATTCGAGCCGCTCGATATCAACGGCATGCACTTGCCGAACCGCGTGATGGTGCCGGCGATGGTCACGCACCTGTGCAAGGAGGACGGCTTCGTCGCACCGGACACCATCGACCGCTACGTGCGCTACGCGAAGGGCGGTGCCGGCCTGATCGTGGTCGAGGCGATGGCGATCCACCAGGTGAAGTCCGGGCCGCTGCTTCGCATCAGCGACGACCGGTACATCCCTGGCCTTCGCGAGCTGACCCGGCGCGTGCACGAAACCTCGGACTCGAAAATCGTGCCGCAGATCATCCATTTCATGAAGGTCGCCCGCAGCGGCTGGCGGCAGACCGCCGATACGCTGGCGCTGCAGGATATCGACCGCATCGTCGAGCAGTTCGGCGACGCGGTGGCGCGCGCGAGGGAAGCGGGCTTCGACGGCGCCGAGCTGCATAGCGCGCACGCCTACACGCTCTCCTCCTTCCTCTCGCGCTGCAATCCGCGCAAAGACGAATACGGCGGCAAGACGCTGGAAGACCGGTTGCGCCTCATCGGGCGCGTGATCGCCAGCGTGCGCGGCAAGGCGGGGCGCGATTTCCCGCTGGGCGTGCGCTTCAACGTCGAGGAGTTCATCAAGGGCGGCTACACGTCGCAGGAGTCGAAGCTGATCGCGCAGCGGCTGGCGGAGATGGGGGTCGACTACCTGTCGCTCTCCGCCGGCGGCAAGTTCGAGGACGCCGTCCATCAGCCGGGACAGGTGCTCTATCCGTATAGCGGCTATTCCGGCGAGCGCTGCATGCCCGGGGACTGGCTACCGCCGGCGCTGCACATCAATCCAGCGGCGGAAGTGAAGGCGCATCTTCGCGCCAACGGCCACCACGTCCCGATGGCCATCGCGGGAAAGCTCTCCGACCCGAACGACGCGGAGCGCGTCGTGGCCGAGGGCAAGGCCGACATGGTGGGCATCGCGCGCGGCTTGCTGGCCGACCCGGACTGGCCGAACAAGGTCAAGGCCGGCGCGCTCGAGCGCATCGTCAAGTGCGACTACTGCAACGTCTGCAAGGCGCTCGACGGCACGCATCGCACCGTGGTCTGCACGCTCTGGCCGCAAGGTGCGATCCAGGCGAGCTCCGAGCAGCCGAGCCTGGCGGCACCCGCCTGGCCGCAGGACGAAGCGGCCTTGACGGCGCGGATGAAAGACTCGCGCGTCGAGCTCAACTGGGCGAAGGCTGCCGGCGCCTCGTACTACGAGGTCTATCGCATAGACCCGCGCGGCGAAGCGCAAATGGTCGACGCGGTGAAGGTGACATCGTGGCTCGATGAGCTTGCGCTCGCCGGCCGCACCTATCGCTACTTCGTACGTCCGTATGCGCTCGCCGGACGTCCCGGTTTCCGCTCGGCGACGGTCGACATCGAGGTTCCGGCGCCGAGCTACGCTACGGCGGCCTAGATGCTCGAGGGCTGCGTGCCGTGGCCTGAGGAGTTCGCCCGCCGCTACCGGCAACTCGGCTACTGGCAGGGCATCACGCTGTTCCAGATGCTGCGCGCTTCGGCGGCGCGCTGGCCGGACAAGACGGCTGTCATCGATGGCACCGAGCGTTGCTCCTACCAGGCGCTGGCGCGCCGATCGGAGGAGCGCGCACAGGCGTATTACGGGCTCGGTCTGCGTCCCCAGGAGCGGGTGATCTTCCAGCTCGGCAACGGGCTGGAGTTCCTGGTCGCACTTTTCGCGCTGCTGCGCCTGGGGGTGATCCCGGTGATGGCCTTGCCGGCTCATCGCAAGGCCGAAATCAGCCATTGGGTGGCGCACGCGCAGGCAGTCGCGCACTTCGTGCCGCCGGCGACGGAGAAGTTCGATTACGTGGCGCTCGCGAGGCAACTTGCCGCCGAACGGCCGACCATCCGCAACATCGTCGTGGCGGGAGAGCCGCTCCCGGCGAGCGGCTTGCTCCCGGACGAGCCCAAGGCAGACGAGGTGGCCCTCATGCTGCTCAGCGGCGGCACGACCGGCGTGCCGAAGCTGATCCCGCGAACGCACGACGACTACGTCTACAACGCGCGGCAGACGAGCGCGACGTCCGGCTTTTCGTCCCAGACGGTGTTCCTCGCCGTGCTGCCGATGGGGCACAACTACACGCTCGCCTGCCCCGGCGTGCTCGGCACCCTCGCGCAGGGCGGCACGGTCGTGGTTGCACAGGGCACGGCAGCCGATGCGGTCCTCGCCACCATCGAGCGCGAACGGGTGAGCGTGGTGGCGGCGACCGTTCCTCTCGTCGCGCGCTGGCTCGAGGCCGATCTCTTTGCGCGCTACGATCTCTCTTCGCTAAAGCTCTTCGTCAATGGCGGCGCGAAGCTGCAGCCGGAGTTGCGGCGCCGCGTGGAGGAGCGCTTCCAGTGCGAGTACCAGGAGAACTTTGGCTGCGGCGAAGGGCTGATCAACATGACGAGATCCGGCGATCCGGCAGCGGTGCGTTACCAAAGCTCGGGACGCCCGGTGTCCGAGGCCGACGAGGTCAAGGTCGTCGACGCGCGCGGGCGTGAGCTGCCGGCCGGTCAGATCGGCGAGCTCGTCACCCGCGGCCCGTACACCATCCGCGGGTACTACGCGGCGCCGGAAGCCAACCGCGAAGCGTTCACCGCCGACGGCTTTTACCGCATGGGCGATATCGCGCGCCTGGTCGACGGCTACATCTATCTCGAGGGGCGGCGCAAGGACCTCATCAACCGCGGCGGCGAAAAGATCAGCTGCGAAGAGATCGAGGATTACATCCTCGCCCATCCCGGCGTGGCTTCGGTATGCGTCGTCGCCATGCCGGACCGCGTGTTCGGCGAGAAGGCGTGCGCGTTCGTCATCCCGCGCGAGGGCTGCAGCCTGACCCTGCAGGAGCTGGTGGCCTTCCTCGAAGGCCGTCATATCGCGCGGTTCAAGCTGCCCGAGCGGCTCGAGCTGGTGAGCGAGTTTCCCATCAGCCCGGCGGGCAAGATCCTGCGCCGCGAGTTGCGCGAGCGCATCGCCGCGCTCGTCAGCTCTTCTTCAGCCCCTGCAGCGCGCTCGTCAACTGCTGCTGGAGGTTTGCGAGCGTCTCGTAGCTCATCGCCACCCGCGTCGCCAGGCGGCCGTTGATCGATTCGGGCAGCTTGCCGCCCTCCTTGGCAACGCGCGGAAGCGCGGCCAGCATGGCAGGCTCGAAGAAGCCGAAGTCGATGAACGCCATGCCGGGCGCGAGGGTGAGCGCGGTGTAGTTCGCCACGCGCGGCTGGTCCGACTCACCGGCCGGTACCAGCCTCACGCCGAGGCCGATCGTGCGGGGCTGCTCCGGCGCTGCCGCTGCCGCGGGCGTCTTGTCGGGGGTCGTCTTGCCTTTCGGATCGGCCATGGCTTGTCGTCCTCTAGTGGTGTCGGTAAATCAGCAATCCGATCATCGCCAGCGCGACCAGCAGCGACGCAACGGCGATCGTCCAGCCGGCCGCGCGCGGATTCGCGGCGACGCGCGGCTCGAGCGGCATGTGCATTTTCTCGTCGGCGGCGAGAAGCGGTTCCGACGATTGCCATTGGTTCATGCGCTGTTCGAACGCCGCCAGCTGCCGGGGCGCGAAGAACATCATCGCGCCGACGAACACGGCGAAGACGCTGCCGGCGACCAGCACCCATTTCATTCCTTCCATCGCGAGTCCGGTGAGGAACCAGCGCTTTACGTCCACGCCCGGCACATAGGCGCCGCGCGCGAAATCGAGCCGCGTGAGGATGAAGTACACCGCCAGGACGCCGCCGACGGCGAGAAAGGCGCCCAGCAAGGGATGTCGTCCGCCGGCCTGCGGGACCGGGTCGACGTTGATCGCAACGTCGAGCGGGGCTAGCGCTTTGCGGGTCGATACCCAGCTGTTCATGCGCGCCATGAACTGCAGCGCGGAGTCGCTGCGAAAGACGAGCGCGCACCCCAGCGCGAGACCGCCCAGGCTGCCGACCAGCAGGATCGCGACGACGGTGGGAATGACGACGCGATCGATGAAGTTGAGCCACGTCATGATTGCCTCCCTGTTTTTTTTCGCACGCCACTGTAGTCCGAAACGCGCTGTAGTGGAAATCCCTACGGTGCCGCGATGTCCGCGGCACGGCGATTGCTGCTCATGAAGCATCGATTGGCCTTGGAGGCTCGCATGGAAAAGTTGCAGCAATGGCGTCGCCACCAGGAAGGGAAGCTGGGCTACATCTTGCTGTGGGCCCTCGGCGTGCCGATTCCCGTCCTGTTCGTGATCTTCCTGCTGCGCGGCTGCACCTGAGCCGCGGGGCGACGATTTAAATCTTTTTTACAAGGA
>DATDCR010000254.1:0-2711 GCA_036524215.1 Burkholderiales bacterium | reverse complement strand
TCGGTGATGCGGCGGATGTCGGTGAGGACGTCGTCGAGGTTCGAGATGCCGAGGTCCGGCATGCCGAGCGATCCGGCGGCGACGCCGCCGCCGGAGAGGTAGATCGCCTTGTAGCCGACGCGCCTCGCCATCAGCGCGTGGTTGGCGCAGATGGCGCCGATGACCTGGAGCGGCCGCTCCGCCTTTACGGCCTCACGGAACCTCGCGCCGGCGCTGCTCATTTGCCCAGCAGTTGCCTGACTCCGTCGCGTTCTTCATGCAGCTCTTTCAAGGTGCCGTCCATGCGCTTGCGGCTGAACTCCGAGATTTCGATGCCCTTGACGATCTGGTAGCTGCCGCCGCGGCAGGTGACCGGAAAGCCGTAGATCACGCCTTCGCCGATGCCGTAGCTGCCGTCGGATGGAATGCCCATCGTCACCCAGTCGCCGTCGCGCGAGCCGTGCGTCCAGTCGCGGATGTGGTCGATGGCGGCGTTCGCCGCGCTCGCCGCGGAGGAGAGGCCGCGCGCCTCGATGATCGCGGCGCCGCGCTTCTGCACGGTCGGAATGAAGCTGCTTTCGAGCCAGGCCTGGTCGTTGATCAGCGGCCACAGCTTCTTGCCATCGACCTCGGCCTGGAACACGTCGGGATACTGGGTCGCCGAGTGGTTGCCCCAGATGCTGACTTTGCGGATCGACGTGACCGGCTTGCCGAGCTTGGCGGCGAGCTGCGAGCTCGCGCGGTTGTGGTCCAGGCGCATCATGCCGGTGAACTGCGTCGGCTTCAGGCTCGGCGCGTTCTTCATGGCGATCAGGCAGTTGGTGTTGGCGGGATTGCCGACCACCAGCACCTTGACGTTGCGGTTCGCCACCCGGTCGAGCGCCTGGCCCTGCGGCGCGAAGATCTTGCCGTTCGCTTCCAGCAGGTCCTTGCGCTCCATGCCGGGGCCGCGCGGACGCGCGCCGACGAGCAGAGCGACCTCGGCATCCCTGAACGCCACCATCGGATCGGAAGTGGCGACCATGCCGGCGAGCAGCGGGAAGGCGCAGTCGTCGAGCTCCATCATCACGCCCTTCAGCGCCTTTTGCGCCTTCTCGTCGGGGATTTCCAGCATCTGCAGGATGACCGGCTGGTCCTTGCCGAGCATTTCGCCGCTCGCAATGCGAAACAAAAGTGAATAGCCAATTTGACCTGCGGCGCCGGTGACGGCGACGCGGACGGGGGTTTTAGCCATGGTGGGAACTCCGCGGTTGGTCGATGGAGTCGGGAAACGCTGAGTTGATGCGAGTCAAAAGAGAAAGCCTTGAATTTCGATTCTACCGCTCAGAATGCTGCGCCGCGACGCTATAATCAATTCGCCCGGGTTATAGGGGCCCGGTGCAAAGCCAAATGTCGAGCGCGGCCGCGAAAAAACAACGACCCAAGTTCCTGAGCTTTTACGCGCTGCTATTCCAGATCCGGATGCCGATTCCGGCGTGGTGCTCAGGGATGCACCGCATTTCCGGCGCGCTTCTCGTCTTCCCGCTCACCGCCTGGTTCCTCTTCCTGCTCGACACGAGCCTCGCCTCGGAGAAGGGCTACGACCACGTGCGTGACGTCTACCTGTCCCATCCGATCGCGAAGCTCGGCCTGACGTTCTTCATCTGGGCCTATTCGCATCACTTCTGCGCCGGCATCCGCTACCTGTTCCTCGACCTGAACAAGGGCATCGAGCTGCGTCCGGCGCGCGCTTCCGCCTACGCGGTGTTCGCCGTCAGCATCCTCATCACACTCTACTTCGGGTGGCGCCTATGGCTGTGAACCGCGTCGTCGTCGGCGCGCATTACGGGCTCGGCAATTTCATCGCGCAGCGCGTCACCGCGGTCGTGATGGTGCTCTACAGCCTGATCATGCTGTTCGTGCTGATGGGCGGCCGGCCGCTGAATTACGGCGTCTGGAAGGATCTCTTCACGCAGGGCTGGATGCGCGTCGGCACGTTGCTCTTCATGGTGAGCCTCGCCTGGCACGCCTGGATCGGGATCAAGGAGATCCTCATCGACTACGCCAGGCCCGACAGTCTGCGCTTCAGCCTCTACGTCATCTTCATCCTGATCATCGCAACTTACCTCGGCTGGACGGTCCAGATCCTGTGGCGATAAGCACGGTAAAGCTGCCCACGCGCCGGTTCGACGCCCTCGTCGTCGGCGCGGGCGGAGCGGGCATGCGCGCGGCGCTCGAGCTGGCGCGGGCGAATCTCAAGGTCGCGGTCCTCAGCAAGGTGTTTCCGACGCGCTCCCACACGGTGGCCGCGCAGGGCGGCATCGCAGCGCCGCTCGCGAATTCGACCGAGGACAGCTGGCAGTGGCACATGTACGACACCGTCAAGGGCTCCGATTACCTCGGCGACCAGGACGCCATCGAGTACATGTGCCGGCGCGCGGTCGAGGTGGTGGTCGAGCTCGAGCACATGGGCATGCCGTTCGACCGGCTCGAGAACGGCAAGATCTACCAGCGCCCCTTCGGCGGCCATACGCAGGAATACGGCAGCGCGAAGATGGCGATGCGGGCCTGCGCGGCGGCGGACCGCACCGGCCACGCCATGCTGCACACGCTGTACCAGCAGAACGTGCGCCTCAATACGCAGTTCCTCGTCGAGTGGATGGCGCTCGACCTGGTGCGCGATCCGCAGGACGGCGCGGTCATCGGCGTCACGGCGCTCGAGATGGAGACGGGCGAAGTCTTCCTCCTGCAGG
>DATDCR010000253.1:0-14614 GCA_036524215.1 Burkholderiales bacterium | reverse complement strand
CTTCTCCAGCCGCCGGTGCAGCTCGAGGCGATGCGTGATGGTCTCGTTCACGACTATCGCGTCGGCGGGCAGAGCATCGTTGAGCTGATGCGCCACCCAGGCGGTGTCGATCACCGCCGGCTGGCTCGGCTTCTGCACATGTTCTGCTTTGAACGCAGACCGCGCGCGCTTCGGCACCCGCTTCGCGAGATCACGCAGCGCGCTCGTCACGTCGCCCGCGCCGATCACGTCGGCGCGGAATCCCCAGAACGGCAGGCGAGGATGCAGCGGATCCTCGCCCAGCACGAGCACCTTCTTGTCCGTGATCCTGCTCGGCGGATGCCAGGGCAGCACGGATTCGACGAGAAGCACCACGTCCGCCGCCGCGAGCGGCGGCGGCATCTCGTCGACCACCACACCACCATAGAGCGGGTGGTGATGCGGGAAATTCACGTAGTAAGGCTGCCAGGCTTCGTACACCGGCGCGCCGAGCGTCTCGGCGAGCGAGACGAGCGCCTCGACCGCGGCAGGCTCGCGCCCGGCCTCTTCGGTGATGATCACCGGATTGCGCGACGCCTTCAGTACCTCCGCCATCTCGGCGAGCGCCTTCTCGCCGACATCGGGCAACCCGGGAAGCGACGCGGGCGGCGGCGCTGCTCCCATTTCCGCGAGCATGTACTCGGTCGGCACCGACACGAACACCGGCCCGCGCGGGGAGCTCGAGGCGAGCTGGCAGGCGCGCTGCACCGTGTGCGGCAGGATGCCCGGATTGTTGAGGCCGAAGCTCCACTTCACGGCCGATTCCATCAGCTTCGCCGGCCCGCCGAGGTCGGTGAGGAGCCGCAGCCACTGGCGGCCGACTTTCGGCGACGGGGGCTCGGCGAAGCCGATCACCTCGCCGGCGAAGATGACCATCGGGATGCGCTCGTGCAGCGCCGCGCGCGCGATCATCGTCGTGTGCTGCGCGCCGACCGTGGTGTGCACCATCACCGCCGGCAGCTTGCCGGTCGCCTTGGCATAGCCGAGCGCCATGCCCATGGCGGTCTCTTCGTGGCGCGAGGAGAGGTACTCGGGAATCTCGCCCGGCGCGTAATCCCGGGCCAATGCCTCCCACAGCGGCGCCCAGTCGGAGCCGGGCGAGGCAAAGATCTTCTCGACGCCCATCGCGCGGAGCGTCTTCAGCAGCGACTCGGCACCCGTCAAGAATGTCCCTTCAGGAAGGCGACCATCAGGCGGTTGAAGCCCGCCGGATTCTGGATGTTGGCGATGTGCGCCGCGTTCGGCACGGATTCGTGCCGCGCGCCGGGCACCTTCGCCGCCAGGCCCGCCATCAGCGCCGGCGGGCCGCCCAGCTTGTCGTCGGCGCCGCTGACATAAAGCGCCGGGACGGCGATGCGCTCGATCTTGCTTTCCAGGGAAAGACCGAGGAACGCGCCGGCGCAGCCGAGGTAGCCCTCCCGGCTGGTGCGCCGGATCATCTTGCGCACTTCTTCGAGCACCTGCGGATTCGCCGCCTTGAATTCTTCCGAGAACCAGCGCTGCGCCGTCGGCTCGACGATGCTCTCCACGCCCTTCGTCTTCACCTGGTCGATGAGCCGCTCCCACAGGGCGGCGAAATCCGGGACCATGCTGGCGCGGCAGCAGCAAGGCATCACGCTCACCACCTTGTCCGCGTGATCGGCCGCCGCAGCCTGGGCGATGGCGCCGCCCAGGCCGAGGCCGATCAGGTGCGTTCTGGGGATGCCGAGCTGCTGCCAGAGGCGCAGCAGATCGGCGACGAGGAGATCGATCGTGTACGGCGGCGGCGTCGCCTCACTGCCGCCCTGCCCGCGCAGGTCGTAGCGCAGCACCCGGTAATCGCCCGTCAGCGCCGGCATCTGCGAGCTCCACATGGTGGTGTCGTTCGCGATGCCGGTGATGAAGGTGACCCATGGGCCCCGGGTGCCGTCGACGCGGTAATGGATGCGCGGCCCCGTCATTTCACCTTCTTGGCTGCCTCCTTCGCGAGGCTCAGGTCCGAGTGCTTCGCCACGTCGATCGTCGCCTTGACCAGCCCGAGCTGGTGCTGGAGGTCGATGTTCGCCTGCAGCGCCTTCAGGTCGGGCAGCATGTTCGGATCGCGGTAGTAGTCGCCCTGCTGGCCCGCCTTGACGAAGAGCCACTTGTCGAACGAGGCGGCCGGCCGCTTGCTGACGCGCGCGGCGATCTCGACCACCTCCTTGTGGTTCTTCGCATCGAGGAACCAGCGCGCGGCGCGGATCGAGTCTTCCATGAAGTCGACCATCGCGGCGCGGTTCTTCTGGATGAAGCCCGAGCGCGCCGCCCAGATGATCATCTGCGTGGTGCCGACGATCTCCTTCTGCGTGAACAGCACGCGTGACGCGGCGCGCAGCTCCGGGTCGAAGGAGAACGGGATCACGCCGGGAATGGCATCGGCCTTCTTCGAGATGAGCGCCGGCTTCATGTTCGGGAAGGCGGTCTCGATGGTGCTCACGTCCTTGCGGTCGTCGAGGCCGTTCTTCTTCAGCGCCGCGCGCATGATGATGTCCACCGCGCTGCCGGCGACGTTGGTCGCCACCACCTTGCCCTTCAGGTCCTTGATCGTCTTCACCGCGCTGTCCTTCAGGACGAAGAACTCGTCGGTGTAGTAGCCCTCGACGCCGTCCTGGAACTCGTCCGCGATGACGCGCAGGTCGTCCATGCCGGCGTTCTGCACCGCAATGGCGAGCGACGCGAAGGCGAGGTCGGCGACCTCGATCTCGTTATTGGCGAGCGCCGTGATCATCTGCGGCGTCCCCTGGAAGTGCACCGCCTCGAACGTGTAGGACTTGCCCTGGTGCTGCGCGAGGCCCGACTTCTCGAACAGGATCGACGGCCAGTTCGCCACCGGCACCACGAACGCGGCGCGGATCTTGACCGGCTGGGCGAAGGCGGCGACCGCGGCTATGGAGAGCGCCGTTGCGACGATGGTTTTTGCGAAACGCATGCTTGCCTCCCTTTGCTCCGAGTGGAAATTCATTCTAAACGGTCGACGGTGCGCTCGCCTCGGGATGCCAGGCGAGGAGCCGGCGGCGGACTGCCGCCATCAGCTTCACGAGCACGTAGCCGGCGATCGCGATCTCGACGATGCCGGCGAACACGCCCGGCGAGTCGGCGAAGCGCGAGGCGGTAATCATGGCGCCGCCCAGGCCGATGCCGCCCATCTTCATCTCGGCGACGATGCAGACGATGAGCGCGATCGGCAGCGCCACCTGCAGGCCGGTCATGATCTGCGGCAGGGCGGCGGGGAAGACGACCTCGTGCAGCAGCTCGCGCTCGCTCGCGCCGAGGTTGCGCGCCGACCAGAGCAGGTGCCGCTCCACCGCGAGCGTGGCCGCGATGGTGGCGGTCACCACCGGGAAGATGGCGTCGAACACCACCATCGAGATCTTGGAGAGGTCGTGGAAGCCGAGCCACAGCGTGACGATCGGCAGGAACGCGATTTTCGGCATCGGAAAGCCGACCGAGATCAGCGGATCGAAGAGCCAGCGCACGGCGCGGTTGTAAGCCACGCCGAAGCCGAGCGCGAGCCCCAGCACGCTGGCGATGACGAAGCCGACGAGGGAGCGGTAGAGCGTGAGGCCGAGGTTCTGCCACAGCTCGCCGCTCGCCGAATCGGTCCAGATGCGCCCGAGCACCGTGCTGAGCTTCGGCAGCATGAACGGCGTGACGGCCCCGCTGCGCGCGAACCCTTCCCAGGCGAGCGCGAGGAGCGCGATCGAAATCCAGGGCGCCAGGCGGTACATCACTCGCGCCATGCCAGCACCCGGTGGACGAAACGCTGATACAGGCGGTCGGCGAAGAAGCCGAGGAACGCCACCACCAGCACGACGGCGAACATCGCATCGTAGAGGCCGCCCTCGCCGAGGAAGCCGATGAGATAGCCGAGGCCGCGGCGCGCGACGATGAGCTCGGAAGAGACCAGCAGCACGAACGAGAGCGCGAGCGCGCTGCGAATGCCGTTCAGCAGCTCCGGCAGCGCCGTCGGCACGACGACGTCGACGAGCACGCGCATGCGGCTTGCGCCGAGGCTGCGCGCCGACCAGACGAGCGCCTGCTCGCAGGAGCGCGCGCCGTTGTAGGCGGCGAGCGTGACCGGCAGCATGCAGCCGAGGAAGATGAGGAGGATCTTCGAGCCGTCGCCGAAGCCGAGCCACAGGGCGGTGACGGGAATCAGCGCCGACTTCGGCATCGGGTACAGCGCCTCGACGAGCGGCCCCATGAAGGCCTCGACGCCGCGCCACCACGCCATAAAGATGCCGATCCAGGCGCCCACCACGATGGCGAGCAGCAGCCCGGCGCCGCCGCGATAGAGCGACGCCGCGCCGTTCGTCCAGAAATCGCCTTCCTTGGCGAGCTTCCAGCCCGCCGCCGCAACGTCGGAAAGCGAAGGCAGCAGGTCGCGCGAGATGAGGCCGAGCTGTACCACCAGCTCCCACAGCACGGCCAGGAGAAGCAACGGGAGGTAACGGCCAATACCGCTCATTGGGCCTTTATGGCCTCGTCGCGCACCAGCCCCCAGACCTCGTCCACTTTCTCGGCAAATGCGCTCGAGCGCATCAAACGGGGGTCGGTCTTATCCAGCTCGATGTTGACGAGCGCTTTCACCTTCCCCGGCCGCGCCGACATGACGACCACGCGCTGCGCGAGGAGCACAGCCTCGTGCACGTCGTGGGTGACGAAGATCACCGTCTTGCGCGTGCGCTGCCAGATGGCAAGGAGCTCGGCCTGCATCAGGCTGCGCGTCTGCGCGTCGAGCGCGCCGAAGGGCTCGTCCATGAGCAGCATCTTCGGCTCGACCGCGAGCGTGCGGGCGAGCGCCGCGCGCTGCTTCATGCCGCCGGAAAGATGCGACGGATAGCTCTCCTCGAAGCCCTTGAGCCCGACGAGCTCGATGTAGGCCTGCGTGCGCTTTTCCTGCTCCTCGCGCGGCAGCCGCAGCTTCTCGAGGCCGTAGCGCACGTTGGCGCGCACGGTCTTCCACGGGAAGAGCGCGAAATGCTGGAACACGATGCCGCGGTCCGGGCCGGGCGCCGCGACCGGCGTGCCTTCGACGCGGATGGCGCCCTTCTCCACCGGCAGGAAGCCGCCGATCAGGTAAAGGAGCGTCGACTTGCCGCAGCCCGAGGGCCCGAGCAGCGCGACGAACTCCTGCGGCGCGATCTCGAGGGAGACATTCTCCAGCGCCAGCACGTCGCGGCCGCGCGCCGGACGATAGGTGTGCGAGACGCCTTCGACGACGATCTGCGCGGCGCTCACTCCTCCCCCGGGGTTTCTGATTGCAGAGCGGCCGAGCTTAGCGGAGCGCAAAAAGCCGTGTCAACGAACATGGCGCGATCTTGACAGCGTTCGGCCGCTCCCCGAACATGAACATGTTCGCATTTAGCCCGGACTGCCCACCTTGGCCTCCCGCAAAGCCGCCCTCGTCACCGGCGCCGCCACCGGCATCGGTCGCAGCGCCGTGCTCGCGCTCGCCCGCGCCGGCCACGACGTCGTCGTCAACTACAGCGCGAGCGAGAAGGCCGCGCGCGAGACCGCCGCCGCCGCGGAGAAGCTCGGCGTGCAGGCGCTGGTGGTGAAGTGCGACGTCGCCGACGAGAAAGGCGTGCGCGCGATGGTTGCCGCCACGAAGGAGAAGTTCGGCCGGCTCGACGTCCTCATCAACAACGCCGGCACCACCGCGTCGTGGAAGCCGAAGGACCTCGAGACGCTCTCGCTCGAGGAGTGGGACCGCGTCTTCGCCGTCAACGTGCGGGGCCTCTTCCAGGTGACACGAGCCTGCGTCCCCATGCTCAAGGAGGCGAAGGGGTGCATCGTCAACACGGCGAGCATCGTCGGCCTTCGTCCCGGCCCGCAGCCGCTGCCCTATGCGGCGAGCAAGGCCGCCGTCGTCAACCTCACCAAGACGCTCGCCTGGAACCTCGGCCCCGAGATCCGCGTGAATGCGGTGGCGCCGGGCTGGATGGAAGGCGACTGGATGAAGCGCATGCTCAAGGACAAGTACGACGACCTGATGGGCAAGCGCGCCAAGGCGACGCCTCTGAAGCGCGTCGTGACGGCCGACGACGTCGCCGAGACGATGATGAGCCTCGTCCAGGGGAACCGCTTCGTCACCGGCGAGGTGATCGTCATCGACGGCGGCTACACCGCCTCGACCTAGAAATTGGTGACAGTCACCATTTAGCCATGCCACTTCCAGGGGTCGTACCGTTTCCGCCTGAGTTCGCGAAGCGCTACCGCGAGAAGGGCTACTGGCAGGACAAGTCCCTGGCCGCGGAATTTGCGGTTGTTTTTCAAAAGTACAAAGACAAGACAGCCCTCATCGACGGCGACCGGCAGTACACGTACGCGGATATCGACCGCATCAGCGACAACCTGGCGCTGAATCTCCTCGAGCTCGGCCTGCAGCCCCTCGACCGCGTCGTGCCGACGCTGCCGAACATCGCCGAATTCGTCATCCTTTACTTCGCGCTGCAGAAAATCAGCGGCATCCCGATCGCGGCGCTGGTGACGCATCGCTTCGCCGAGATCAACCAGTTCGTGGAGCTCTCGGGCGCCTCGACCTGCATCTACCCCGAGCGCCAGGGCGACTTCGAGTTCGAGCCGATGATCCAGCGCGTGCGCGAAGCGAACCCCTGCCTGAAGTTCTGCATCCCGCTCTCCCAGCTCAAGGAACTGATCCAGAAGCCGGCGAAGCGGGACAGGCGGGATCTTCAGAGCATCAAGATCGATCCGACCGATCCCTGCATCTTCCAGCTCTCCGGCGGCACCACGGGCATCCCCAAGCTGATCCCGCGCACGCACAACGACTACGCCTACAACTCGAAGACCGCGGCGCCGGTATGCGGCGTGACGGGCGACTCCGTCCTCATCCTCGCGCTGCCGATCGCGCACAACCTGCCGCTCGCCTGTCCCGGCATCCAGGGGTACTTCTTCCAGGGCGGCAAGGTGGTGCTCTCGCCCACCACGCGCCCGGAGGAGATGTTCAAGCTGATCGAGAAGCACCGCGTCACGCATATCAAGGTGGTGCCCGCGCTCCTCATCCGCCTGATCAACGACCCGTCGATCGGCAAGTACGATCTATCGTCGGTGAAAATCATCCAGAGCGGCGGCCAAAGGATGCAGCCCGAGGTGCGCCTGAAGACGCACCAGCTCATCCCGAGCTCGTTCGTGCAGGAGAACTTCGGCATGTCCGAGGGGATGCTCTTCTTCGTGCGGCTCGACGATCCGCAGGAGGTGAAGCTCGAGACCTGCGGCCGCCCGATCTGCCCGGACGACGAGGTGCTCCTTCTCGACGATGACGATCGCGCGGTGCCCGACGGCGAAGTGGGCGAGCTCACCTGCCGCGGGCCTTACACGCTGCGCGGCTACTACGGCGTGCCGGAATACAACAATAAGCAGTTCACGCGCGATGGCTTCTATCGCTCCGGCGACCTGATGCGCAAGCATCCTTCCGGCAACTACGTGGTGGAGGGAAGAAAGAAAGACCTCATCAACCGCGGCGGCGAGAAGATCAGCTGCGAGGAAGTCGAGAACCTGATCCTCATGCATCCGGCGGTGCAGAACGTGGCCTGCGTGCCGGTGCCGGACCCGAACCTCGGGGAGAAGATGTGCGCTTGTGTGGTCCTAAAAAATAACAAAACTCTCGACCTTGGAGAGCTGGTCGAGTTCCTCAAGGCGAAGGAGATCGCCAAGTTCAAGCTGCCCGAGCGGCTGCTGGTGGTGGAGGACTTCCCCGTCTCGACGTTCGGCAAAGTATCCAAGAAGACGCTATCGGAGATGGCTGCCCATGCGAATCGTTGACCTGCATTGCTACCCCGGCACGAAGGAATGGATCCAGTGCCAGGGACCGTACGTCGAAGCGCTCGCCAAGTACTGGAAGAAGGACTGGGTGGCCAAGACGGAAGACGAGGTGCTGAAGGACTTCACCGACGCGGGCGTCGAGGCCTGCCTCGTGGCGCTCGACCTCGAGACCACCATCGCCACGCCGCCGGTCAGCAACGAATACGTGCACGCGATGTGGAAGCGGCATCCGAAGCGCATCATCCAGTGCTGGGGCGCGGTCGAGCCGGCGAAGGGAGAAATTGCATTACAACAAATACGAAAAGCGGTGCGCGAGCTCGGCTTCCTCGGCTTCCACTTCCATCCGATCATGCAGCACTTCGCCGTGGACGATCGTCGCCATTACCCGATGTTCGAGCTCATCGATGAGCTGAAGGCAGCGGTGATGATCGACGTCGGCACGACCGGCATGGGCGCCGGCCTGCCGGGCGGCATGGGCGCGCGCATCCGCCACGCGCATCCTTCGGGCATCGACAATCTCGCGGCGGACTTCCCGAACCTGAAGATCATCATGGCGCACCCGGGCTGGCCGTGGGTCGACGAGACGACGGCGGTCGCGCTGCACAAAGGCAATGTCTACTGGGAGATGTCGGGCTGGGCGCCAAAATATTTTCCCGGCAACCTGAAGGTCGACATCCGCGGCCGGCTGCAGGACAAGATCATGTTCGGCAGCGACTACCCCAGCATGCCGTATGCGCGCATCCTCAAGGAATGGGGCGAGCTCGGCTATAAAGACGAGGTGATGGAGAAAGTCTTCCACCAGAACGCCGAACGCATCCTGGGGGTCTGATATGTACACGCGCCGCTGGTCCACCTCCGAGCCGACGCACGAGGTGGTGGTCGAGCGCGACGTCAAGGTGCGCATGCCCGACGGCACGCAGCTCGACGGCGATATCTACCGCCCGGCGTCCGCGGGAAAGTTTCCGGTCATCCTCGGCGCGCATCCCTACAACAAGGACCTGCAGTCGCCGCCGATGCGGCCGGTCGGGTTCACGCCGATGCGCGGCTACATGGAAGCCGGCGACTCGATGTACTTCGCGCGGCGCGGCTACGTGCACGGCGTCTTCAACGTGCGCGGCAGCGGCAAGTCCGAGGGCTTCTACCAGCTCGGCGGCCCGCTCGAAGTCGAGGACATCTGCCATCTCGTCGGCTGGCTCGCCGGGCAGAAATGGTCGAGCGGAAGCGTCGGCATGTTCGGCGTGTCCTACTTCGCGCGCATGGCGAAGGGCGTGGCGGCGGCCGGACCGGCAGCGCTGAAGGCGATCTTCGCGCCGTTCGCCGGCACCGACGACTATCGCCACCGCTGGTACCACGGCGGCATCCTCGCGCACGGGTTTCTAGCTCACTGGCGCAATAGCGCCCATAACCCGCGCTACCGGAGCCTGTACAAGGAGCGGCACGGCGACGAGAAATACCGCCAGGCGATCGCGCAGGCCATGCGCGACGAAGAGATCATGATCCATGCGCCGCTGCGCGAGGCGCTGCAGAATCCGGATGCCGGGACAAACGCTGTCATCGTCGACGTGCTGCTGCATCCGTTCGACGGCCCGTTCTGGCGCGAGCGCAGCGCGCACGACGACCAGGCAAAGATTCCCGCCTACCTCGGCGGCTGCTGGGGCATCTACGGGCTGCACCTGCCCGGCGCCTTCACCGCGTGGAAGGAGTGGAAGGGCCCGAAGAAGATGGTGATCGGCCCGCCCGCCTACCTCGACCGCCCGGTGTACCAGTACCACGAGGAAGCGCTGCGCTGGTTCGACCACTGGCTGAAGGGAAGGGAAACCGGCGTGATGGACGAGCCGCCGGTGCGCTGCTTCATCCCGCCGACCGGAGAATGGAAGGCGCTCGAGGACTGGCCGCCGCTCGACGCGCGCTGGACGAGCTTCAACCTGCACGCCGACGGCATGCTCTCCGAGCACGAGACCTGGCCCGGCGCAGCGACCGTGCCTTTCAATGAATCGCCGTTCGAGCATGGCAACGCGACCTTCACCACGCCGCCTTTCGTCGAGAACACCGAAATCCTCGGCCCGTCCGTGCTGACGCTTCACCTCTCGACGAGCGATACGGACGCCTTCGTCTTCGCCACGCTGCTCGCGATCGGCACCGACGGCAAGGAAACCGAGCTCACCCGCGGCTGGCTGCGCGCTTCGCAGCGAAAGCTGCGCGAAGGCTGCGAGCCGTGGGACCCGGTGCCGGCGCACGAAGCGCGCGATGCGCTCGAGCCCGGCAAGGTCTACGAGCTGAAGATCCCGATCGTGCCGACCGCGCGCCTGTTCCGCGCCGGCGAGCGCCTCGCGCTGCGCATCAAAGGCGCGGACGACGAGCCGGCGCAGACCTCGCTGCAGGCGATCGCGCGCAACCACCTGCAGCGCCGGCGTCCCGCGCGCATCACGCTGCATTGCGACGACAGGCACCGCTCGCGCATCGACCTGCCCATCACGCGGGGCAACCTCATCGGCACCTTTTTTTCCGGCGGGGACGTCACCTCGTTCGGCATGTCGCGTTAATTTCTCAGGGAGGAGAAAAACCATGAAGCACCTGATCGCCGCAACCGCCGCCTGCGCCCTCGTCGTCGGCTGCGCCACGCAGCAGCCGGCCATGATCGGCCCCGCCACCGCCTTCCGGCTGGTTTCGCCCGGCATGGCGGACAACACCATGCTCGCGCCCAAGTACGCGGGCAACTTCGCCAAGAACCCGAACTGCACCGGGCAGAACGTCTCGCCGGCGCTGCAATGGTCGAATCCGCCGCCGAAGACGAAGAGCTATGCGCTGATCGTCGACGACCAGGCCGGCCGCAATGGCCTCGGCGTCTCGCACGGCGTCGTCTACGGCATCCCGGCCGACGTGACTTCCTTTGCCGAAGGCGAGCTCGCCGGCACGCCGGTGAAGTTCGTGGGCGGCTCGAGCCTGCTTGGCGTGCACTACATGGGGCCGTGCTCGCCGCGCGCGCAGGCGCCGCACCATTACGTCTTCACGCTGATCGCCACGGATCTCGAGCCCTATGCGCTCAAGGGCGGCATGAAGCGCGACGAGCTGCTGAAAGCGCTCGAGGGGCATGGCCTCAACGCCGCCAGCCTGGTCCTCAGGTTCGCCCAATGACAGGCGGGCGCCAGGCGCCGCCGTTCCGGGCCGACCACGTCGGCAGCCTGCGCCGCCCGGATTCGCTGATGAAGGCGCGCGAGCGCCTGCTCGGAGCGCACGACCTCGACCACAACTTCGGCCCGCACGGCAACGCCGAGCTCCACAAGCTGGAGGACGAGGCGATCCGCGAAGTCGTGCGGCTGCAGGAAGGCGCCGGCCTGCGCTCGATCACCGACGGCGAATACCGGCGGCGCATCTGGTGGAGCGAGTTTCCGCTCTCGCTCGAAGGCGTGTCCGGCAACTACCGCGGGCCCACCACCGAGTTCCGCGACAAGAGCGGGCACACCGTGCCGACGCCGCGCATCGACATCACCGGAAAGATCCGCTGGAAGCAAAGCGTGAACGTCGGTCCGTTCAAGTTCCTGAAGTCGGTGACGAAGCAGACGCCGAAGGTGACCATCCCCGCGCCGCAGACGGTGTATTTCTATGCCAGCCGCGACACCATCAGCCGCCAGGCGTATCCCGATCTCGACGGCTTCTGGCACGACCTCGGCGACGCCTACATCGCGGAGCTGAAGGCGCTCGGCGAGGCGGGCTGCACCTACGTCCAGATGGACGAGATCGTCACCTCGTGCCTTTGCGACGAGCGCCAGCGCGCCAAGCTCAAATCGCGCGGCGACGATCCGGACAAGCTGCTAGGCGACTACGCCCGGACGATCAACCGCATCGTCGCCGCCAGGCCGGCCGGGATGACGCTCGCCATGCACACCTGCCGCGGCAACTACCAGGGCCACTGGATGGCCGAGGGCGGCTACGACCCGATCGCCGAGCGCGTCTTCAACGAGATCGACGTCGACGCCTTCTTCCTCGAGTACGACTCGCCGCGCGCCGGCAGCTTCGCGCCGCTGCGCTTCATGCCGAAGGACAAGGTGGTGGTGCTCGGCCTCGTCTCGACCAAGACGCCGCAGCTCGAGTCCCCGGACGAGCTCAAGCGCCGCATCGCCGAGGCGGCGAAGCACGTCGAGCTGGAAAGGCTCTGCCTCTCGCCGCAGTGCGGGTTCTCGAGCAACTACCTCGGCAACCCGGTGACGATCGACGACGAGAGGAAGAAGCTCGAGCTGGTCGTGAATACGGCGCGTTCCGTCTGGGGCAGCGCTTGAACGTCCACCTGGTCGGCAGCATCGGCCTGGACAGCGTCGAAGAGGTTTTTTCCACCGTCGGCAAGCTGCTCGGCCCTCACCTGAAGCGCGTACCCGACGGCGAGGTCGGCCCGCGCCGGCTCTGGGTCAGCTTCCAGTATCCGCTGCTGCGCGCGAGCCCGTACCTGCGCCCGGACCCAAGCGGCGAGGTGCGGCCGACGAACAAGTTTCCGAAGCTCTGCCTCGCCGAAGGCGTGACGCCCGGCGAAATCACTTTCGGCGAGCTCGGCTATGCGCGCGAGGCGAAAGGCTCGTACCTCGACTTCTGCGCCGCGCGCAGCCGCGGCGAGCTGCCGAAGAGCGTGCGCTTCCAGGTCTGCCTGCCGACGCCGATGGGGGTGATCTACGCCTTCTGCACCGAGCGCGACGTCGTCGTCATCGATGCGGCCTACGAGAGGGCGATGATCCGCGAGGTCGAGCGCATCTGCGCCGCCATCCCGCACCAGGACCTCTGCCTGCAGTGGGATTTCTGCCACGAGATGATCATCCTGGACGGCCAGCCGCAGAATCAGTTCCCGACCTTGAAGGCGTCGATGGAAGACATCATGGCGCGCATGTCGCGTGTTTGCGCCGCCGTGCCCGCCGATGTCGAGCTCGGCGTGCATCTTTGCTACGGCGATTTCGCCGCCAGGCACTTCAACGAGCCGCGCGACATGGGGCGCATGGTCGAGGTGGCGAACGCGATGACGGCGGCCGTGCGGCGTCCGCTCCAGTACTTCCATATGCCGGTGCCGATCGAACGCAGCGATGACGCCTATTTCGCCCCTTTGAAAAACCTGAGATTCGCGGGCGAGCTGTATCTCGGCGTGGTCCATGCCGCCGACGGCGTGGAGGGCACGCGAAAGCGCATGGCCGCCGCCTCCAGGCACGCGCCCAGGTTCGGCATCGCCTGCGAGTGCGGCATCGCGCGCGCCCGCAAGCCCGAGCTGGTGAAGCGCGTGCTGGAGATCCACGCCGCCGCCGCCAGATGAAGGCGCTGATGAACTGGCTCGAGCGGCTGCTGGCGCTCGGCTTCATCTTCGCGGTGCTCCTCAACTTCGCCAACGTCGTCGGCCGCTACGGCTTCGGCCGCGCCATCAACGGCGCCGACGAGGTGCAGATCTACATCATGGTGGCGATGGCGTTCCTCGGCGCCGCGGTCGTCGCCTCGCGCCGCGGACACCTGCGCATGGACGTGCTGGCGAAGATGCTGCCGCAGGGCTTGAGGGGCGCGCTGCATTACGCGGAGATCCTCGCCGTCATCGCGCTCGGCGGCTTCACCGCCTTCCACTCGTACCGCTACACGGCGCAGATGGCGAGCCTCGGCCGGACCAGCGACATCGCCGGCATTCCGATGTGGATCCCGCACGGCACGGTCGCGCTCGGCTTCACGCTCGTCGTGCTGGTCGCGCTGCTCGAGCTTCTCCGCCGCCGATGAGCTGGGCGCTCGGCGTGCTGCCGGTGGCGCTGCTCCTCATCGGCTTTCCGATCTACCTCGTGCTTCTCGCCGCGGTCAGCGTGGCGCTCGTCTTCTTCATGCACGTGCCGCTGGCGGCGCTGCACCAGAATCTCTTCGGCGCGATCGACGCTTTCGCGCTGCTGGCGGTGCCGTTCTTCATCTACGCCGGCGAGCTGATGTCGCGCGGCAGCGTGGCGCAGCGCATCGTCGATTTCGTGCAGGCCGCCGTGGGACGGGTGCCGGGCAGCCTCGGCGTGACGACCGTCGGCACCTCGGCCATCTTCGGCGCCATCTCGGGCGCGAGCGCGGCGACGGTGGCGACGGTGGGCAAGGCGATGCTGCCGGCGATGCGGCGCGCGGGCTACCCGGAGACCTTCTCCGCCGGCCTGATCACCGCGGTGGGCGCGATCGACATCATCATCCCGCCGTCGATCCCGATGATCGTGTACGGACAGGCCGCGCAGGAGTCGGTGCCGCGGCTCTATGCGGCCGGCGTGCTGCCCGGCCTGCTGATCGCCGCCTTCATCGCCGCCTACGTCGTCTGGACCGCGAAGAAGCACCGCTTCGAGCGAGGCACGCCCTTCACCTGGGGCAATTTCTGGAAGGGATTCGGCCGCGGCATCTGGGCGCTCGGCGCGCCCTTCATCATCCTCGGCGGCATCTATGGCGGCGTGTTCTCGCCGACCGAGGCGGCGGCGGTCGCCTGCGTCTATGCCGCTTTCGTCACCCGCTTTGTGTTCCGCGAGCTCGGCTGGCGCGACATCGTCGAGGCCGCCTCCGTCACCGTTTTGTTCTCGGCGCAGATCCTCATCATCGTCGCCTGCGCCGGCGTGTTCTCCTGGTTGCTGACTGTCAATCAGGTACCGGCCGCTATCGTCGCCTGGTTGCAATCGCTCAATATCACGGCGTGGACGTTCCTCCTGATGATCAACGTCATCCTGCTGGCGGTCGGCTGCTTCCTCGATCCGCTCTCGGCGATCCTGCTGCTGACGCCGCTGCTCGTGCCGCTAGTGAAGTCGTTCGGCATCGACACCGTGCA
>DATDCR010000252.1:0-3743 GCA_036524215.1 Burkholderiales bacterium | reverse complement strand
GCGAGCGTTGCGCAGAAAAGAAAAGGGGTCAGAGCAATTTTCCTGAAACAAAAGGTCATGCGCTCGCGTCCTCTTTGTTACGAGTAAATTGCTCTGACCCCTTTTCGGGGCTCAGCCGTCGGCGATCGAGTTCTCGAGGATGCCGACCTTGTCGATCTCGATCTCGACCTTGTCGCCGGGCTTCATCCACAGCGGCGGAGTGCGCCGCGCGCCGACGCCGCCGGGCGTGCCGGTGACGAGCACGTCGCCCGGCAGGAGCGTCGTCCATGCGGAGACGTACTCGATGATCTTCGGGATCTTGAAGATCATCTGCTCGGTCGTGGCGTGCTGCATGCGCTCGCCGTTCAAGCGGCAGGAGAGCGTCATCTTCGTTCCCGGCGGGATCTCGTCCGCGGTCACCATCCAGGGGCCGAAGCCGCCGGTCTGCGCGAAGTTCTTGCCCGCGGTCCACTGGATCGTGTGGCGCTGCCAGTCGCGCACCGAGCCGTCGTTGTAGCAGGAGTAGCCGGCGATGTGCCCCCACGCATCCTTCTGCGAGATGCGGCGCCCGGGCTTGCCGATGATGACGGCGATCTCGGCCTCGAAGTCGAGGTTCTTCGATTCCTTCGGCCGGATGATGGGCTGCTTGTGGCCGACCTGTGATTCGGCGACGCGCAGGAAGATCGCCGGCTGCTCGGTGTTGTCGCGCCCGGTCTCGACCACGTGGTCCTGGTAGTTGAGGCCGACACAGACGATCTTGTCGGGATTGGGGATCACCGGCAGCCAGGTGACGTCGGACTCCTTGTAGTCCGGCGCTTCGCCGGCGTGCTTTGCCGCGTCCGCGAAACCATGGGCCGCGATGAGCGACTTGAGGTCCGGGTACTGGTTGCCGATATAGCGCTTCAGATCGACAATGCCCTTGCCCGTCACGATTCCGTAGCTCGGGCCCTGCGCGGTCTTAAACGTTGCGAGCTTCATAAATGTCCGTTCCTAGTTTTGCTTTCAGCCACATGGGGATGTTCGTCGAGGATCTCTCGCGAATGCGCGATTTTTACACACGCGTCATGGGTTTTACGGTCACCGATACCGGCGAACTCGAAACGCCGCGCGGCGTGATCCAGCTCGTCTTCCTCAGCCGCGATCCCGCGGAGCACCACCAGGTGGTGCTGGCGACCGGCAAGCCGCACGGCCTCGCGTTCAATCCGATCAACCAGATTTCATTCCGCATGGCGGAATTTTCCGGGCTGCGCGAGATGCACCGCCGGCTCGTCGCCGAGAAGGTGCGGGAGCTCCATCCCGCCTCGCACGGCAACGCGCTCTCGGTGTACTTCCTCGACCCCGAGGCGAACCGCATCGAGCTCTTCATCGACACGCCGTGGTACGTGAGGCAGCCGCTGCGCATCCCCATGGACATGAGCCTCTCCGACGCCGAGCTGTGGGCGTGGGCCGAGCGCGAAGCACGCAAGCAGCCGGACTTCAAGCCGGTCGAGCAGTGGCGCGCCGAGATGGCGCGAAAGATGAATTCGGGGTCGTGAATTCGGGGACAGAGCCCTAATTCCAGCGACGCGCAGCTTACGGAATTAGGGCTCTGTCCCCGAATTCACCACCGCGATCGCGCTGATCTCGATCAGATACTCGGGCGACGTCATCTTCGTCACCTCGACCATGGTGGAAGCGGGCGGCGGCGCCTTGAAGTACTCGCGCCGCACCTTGTGGATCCTGTCGAAGTGCTCCATGTTGCGCACGTAGACGTCGACGCGGCAGATATCGTCCATCGTGCCGCCCGCGGCCTCGAGCGCCGCCTTCAGGTTCTCGCACACTTGGCGCGTCTGCGCCTCGATGTCGCCTACGCCGACCACCTTGCCATCGGGACCTTTCGCGACCATGCCGGAAATGAACACCAGCCGGCCCCTGGCCTCGACCTCGATCGCTGCCGAGAAGTGTCCCGAGGGCGCGCCGAGCTTGCCGGTGCGGATCGCCTTCTTCACTTGAGCAATGCCAGCGCATCATCGGCGGTCATCACATCGCCGAACTGCTGGATCACGTTCTCGAGGGTCGCGAGGTGCTCCTCGTCGGAGAGCGCCGCGGTGCAGTCGCAGAGCAGCACCACGTTGTAGTCGAGCATCATGGCGTCGCGCGCAGTGCATTCGCAGCACACATTCGTTTTCGTCCCGGCGATGAGGAGCGTATCGATGCCGCGCTCCTTCAACATTCCCGGCAGCCGCGACGCGCCGCCGATGAGCGCGCTGTAGCGGTTCTTGGCCACCCGCAAGTCCCCCGGCGCGATTTCGAGCTCGCGCCACGGCTTCTGCATCTCATTGCCGGCCGTCAATGCGGCCACGGCGCGCGAGCGGTTTTCCGGCTTCACGAAGAGCCCGAAAAAGCGCTCCCAGTCGCGCCCGTCGCCGGAATTCTCGTGCAGCACCCAGATCACCGGCACCTCGCGCCGGCGCAGCTCCGCGGCGAGCCGGTTGATCGTCGGCACGATCTCGCGCGCGCCCGGCACCTCGATCGGCGCGCCGGGTGCGACGAAAGCGTTCTGCATGTCGATGACGAGGAGCGCGGTGCGCCTCGCATCGAGCCTGTCGTAGAGGTGCAGGCGCCCGCGCCGCGCGAGCACGCGCTCGATGATCTCCCGCCGCAGGGCGACTTCGTGCATCAGAACTTCTCGGCCCAGGGACGCAGATCGACCTCGAAGCTCCACGCGGAGCGATCCTGCCGGTGCACGCTCAAGTACGTCTCGGCGATGGCATCCGGCTCGAGCATGCCGTGCTCCCCGCCGCCGCGCCGGATGCCACCGTCGATGACGAAGTGCGCCACATGGATGTTCTTCGGCCCGAGCTCGCGCGCCAGGCTCTGCGCCAGCCCGCGCAGCGCGAACTTGCCCATGGCGAAGGGCGCCGACTCGGCGTATCCCTTCACGCTCGCCGACGCCCCGGTGAAGAACAGGCTGCCGCGGCCGCGCTCGAGCATGGGCCTCGCCGCCGCCTGGGCGACGAGAAAGCCACCGTACGCGGTGACCATCAGCGTCTTCTTCACTTCCTCGCGATCGAGCCCGAGGAAAGGCCCGCGTACGCGGTAGCTCGGGTTGTAGACGACGAGCGCCGGCGCGCCGAGCGCATTGAACAGCCGCTCGACCTGCGTCGCGTCGGTGGCGTCGCAAATATGCGCTTCGTGCGGCTGGTCCTTCAGCTTCTCCACGTTGCGCGCCGCCAGGACGACGCGCATGCCGGCCGCGGCGCACTTGCGCGCGAGCGAGGCGCTGAGGCCGCTGCCCGCGCCGACGATGACGGCAAGGTCGCTACCCGATTGCACTAGAATCGCCCCGGCTCATGAATAAATTCGTTTATGTTGCCATGCCCATGCGCGTGGTCTTCGGCGCCGGCACAGTCTCTCAGCTTGCCGCGGAAGTCGAGCGTCTCGGCGCGAAACGCCCGCTCCTGATTTCTACGCCCGGGCGGGTGCAGATGGTGCGTTCCCTCACGACGGGGCTTCCGGTGGCGGGGAGCTTCGAGAAGGCCGTCATGCATACGCCGCTTCGGCAGGTCGAGGAGGCGCGCGCGCTCGCCGCCGCGGTGAAGGCGGATGTCTGCATAGCGGTCGGCGGCGGCTCGACGATCGGCTTCGGCAAGGCCATCGCCCTGACATCGTCGCTGCCGGTGATCGCGGTGCCGACGACCTATTCCGGCTCGGAGATGACCACCATCTGGGGGATCTCCGAGGGCGGCGCGAAGAAGACCGGCCGCGATCCGAAGGTGCTGCCC
>DATDCR010000251.1:0-3455 GCA_036524215.1 Burkholderiales bacterium | reverse complement strand
TCGACCTCCTTCGCATCGACGACGAAAGCGCTGATGCCTTCGTCGGCCCTGGCGAAGGCGACGTAGAAGTCGGCGATCCCGCCGTTCGAGATCCAGGTCTTGGTGCCCTCGAGGACCCAGGCATCGCCATGGCGCCGCGCCCGCGTCGTCATCGCCTGGACATCGGAGCCCGAGTCCGGCTCGGAGAGCGCGAAGGCGGCGATGGCCTCTCCGTTGGCTGCCTTCCTGAGGTACTTCTCCTTTTGCGACGCAGACCCGGCGAGCATGATCGGCCCGCTGCCCAGGCCCTGCATCACGAACGCGAAGTCGGCGAGGCCGGCGTGATAGGCGAAGACCTCGCGCAAGAGGGCGATGCTGCGCACGTCGGGGGTTTCGTTGACGGCATACGACAGGTAGCCCGCGCAGCCGAGGTCCTGCACGAGCCGTTTGCAGATCGCGTCCGCATCGCCCGCGCCATGCGCATGGCCCAGGTTCTCCCTCGCCCAGCCGTCGGCCTGCGCCGCGAGCTTGCCGTGGCGCGCCTCGAAGAAAGGCCAGCCGTAATGCGCGAAGCGATCCATCAGGGATCGATCTCCACCGCATGCTGCTTCGCCTTGGCGAGCAGGCGCAATAGCTCGTCCTGCTCGCGGCGCGAAAGCCCGGAGAGCAGGCCGACGATCCAGGATTCGTGCCCGGCCGCCATCTCGGTGAACAGCCGCTCGCCGCTGCGCGTGAGCCGGATGCGGAAGGCGCGGCGGTCGGCGGGTTCGTCTAGCCGCTCGACCAGCCCCTCTTTCTCGAGCTGGTCGACGATCGCCGTGACGTTGCCGCCCGTCACCATGAGCAGGCGCGACAGCTCGTTCATCTTCAGCCCTTCCGGATGGCGCTCGAGCTGCGCCATCAGGTCGAAGCGCGGCAGCGTGGTGCCGAAGCGGCTGCGCAGGCGCGAGCGCACCACGCGCTCGATCATCTGCGTGCAGGTGAGCAGGCGCAGCCAGATGCGCAGCGCGCGGTGGTCGCCGGCGCGGGCAATGGTCTCGCGGTCGCTGCGCGGCACGGACACGGCAGCCATTCGATGCTCCAAGCCTGAATAGATGAAGCTTGAAGTATTTCCGCGGGCGCTGTCAACCCCGGCGCACGCGGCCGCCTATTGCCGCTCGATGCCCGCGGCGGCCGCCACCTTCGTCCACTTGTCGAGCTCGCGCCGGATGAAGGCGGCGAACTCGGCCGGCGTCGTGCCGAGCGGCTCGGCGCCGTCGGCCGCCAGGCGGTCCTTCATCTCGCGCGAGCGCAGGGCGATCAACGCTTCGCCGTTGATTCTTTCCACAATCGGACTGGAAACCCCGGCCGGCGCGAGGAGCCCGTACCACTGCATCGCCTCGTAGCCAGGAACGGCTTCCCCCACGGCGGGAACGTTCGGCAGCGCGTCGACGCGGCGCGGCCCTGACACGGCGAGCGCGCGCACGCGGCCCGAGTCGACCTGCGGCTTCGCGGTCAGCGCGGTGGCGAACGCAGCGGCGATCTGCCCGCTGATGACGTCGGTCACCGCCGCCGCCGTGCCGCGATACGGCACATGCTGGATGTCGATGCCGGCCATGTATTTCAGCAGCTCCATGCACAGGTGCGGCGAGGTGCCGATGCCGGGCGTGCCGTAGCTCAATGCGCCCGGCTTTGCCTTCGCGAGCGCGATGAATTCGGCCGTGGTCTTCGCCGGCACGGCCGGATGGACGATCAGGATGTTCGGCGCCGTCGCCGCCAGCGTGACCGGCGCGAAGTCCTTCACCGGGTCGTACGGCACCTTCTTGTAGAGCACCGAATTGAGCACGAGCGTGCTCGCCACCATGAGAAGGGTGTAGCCGTCGGGTGCCGAGCGCGCGGCGGCCTCGATGCCGATCAGGTTGCCGGCGCCGGGCTTGTTCTCGACGAAGAACTGCTGGCCGAAAGCCCGGGTGAAATGCGCGGCCAGCACGCGGCCGACGATGTCCGTGCCGCCCGAGGGCGGCGAAGGCACGATGATGCGCACCGGGTGCGACGGATAGTCGGCCTGCGCGAATGCCGGCGCGGCGATCGACACGAGCAGCAGCAGAAGAACGCGGTTCATGCGATGTCTTCCCTTGTGATCAGGATGTGCTTGAGCCGCCGCGCCGCGGGATAGTCGCGGTGCACGGAGCGGAAGATACGCCGCAGGTTCTTCCACGGGGAGGGATCCGTGTAGAAGCGATGCAGGAAGAGCAGATCGCACACCAGGCTCGCCATCCAGCCGACCGGCGTCGCATAGCCGACCACCGCCTGCACGCCGGTCGCTTTCAGGAAGCGCTGGGCGAAGCTCACGCCGCGCACGCCGCGAAAGACGTTGCACGCGGCGAAGTAGACGAGGTTGCGATAGCCGTGGTCGCCGTAGCCCGAGAACGCCGCGATCAGCTCATCGCCGCTGATGCGATCGACCACCGCGCGCACGGCGGCCGCGCGGCCGTGAAACGCGAGGTAATACACCGGCGCGTCGAAGAGCTCCTTCTGCCGCCACATCACGCCGCCCGGCCGGCGCAGGTAATAAGCCAGCCCCGCGCCCGAGTCGACGAAGCGATGCGCCACGGTGAGCGGGGGTTGCACGAGCGGCGCCATGGCATCGAGGAATCCCTTCACCGAGAACGTCTCGAAGAGCCTCTCGTTCCAGTACGACTCGAGGCAGACGATTTTCGGCGGCGCTCTCAACGGTGCTGTGCGACACTCGGGGCATGAAACATGGCCTCATTATGCTGGCGCTCGCGCTGGCGTCAGCCCCCGCCTTGTCGCAGGAGGCGTCGATGTCGGAAACCAATGCCGTGGCGCGCATCGCCGAATGCCTGGTGCAGGGACCGCCCGACGACTGGGAGTCGCTCTACATGGTGGTCGAGCTCGAACGGCCCGGCGCCGACACCGGCCGCGTGCGCTACCTCGCGAAGCGCAGCTCGAAGCCCGACCAGTCGATCGCCTACACGCCTTGCGACGCGGCCAAGCCGGCAAAGGTCCTGATCGAGGCGCGCAAGATGCAGCCGCCCGAGCGCAAGGGCTGGACCGGCGCGCGCCTCACCCTGCACAACAGCGGCAAGTTCGAGCTGAACTACGACTACCCCAAATAATTCGGGGACAGAGCCCTAACTCCGTAAGCTGCGCGCCGCTGGAGTTAGGGCTCTGTCCCCGAACTATTTTCAGAGGCGGCCTTCCCGTTTCAGTCCTAAATACCGGTTCACCAGCGCTATCGGCAGCCGCTCGGGCTCGACGTCGAGGGTGATGGCGCCGGCGGTCTCGATGCGCCGGAAGGCGCGCTCGCGGGCGGCGATGTAGTCGGCGGCGGCGGCGTGGGTGACGGCGCGGTCGAAGCTGTCGACCCGCGCCTTCAGCGCCCTGGACAGGATTGCCTCCCGAAGGGAAGCGAGAACGACCAGGTGGCGCGTGCGCAGGAGCTTCAACGCCGGCAGCAGCGTGTCGTCGTCCTC
>DATDCR010000250.1:0-5337 GCA_036524215.1 Burkholderiales bacterium | reverse complement strand
GGTACTGGCTGGGCGGCGTGGGCTTCGAGCTGATGGAGTCGCTCACCCCGGACGGCGAGGTGGCGAAGTTCATCGAGAAGCGCGGCGAGGGCATCATGCTCGTCTCGCTCAACGTCGACAACACGCGCTCGGCGATGGAAGAGCTGAAGGGCAAGGGCTACCCCTTCATCGGCGGCGCGCGGCCGTTCCGCGACTGCGAGTTCGCGTTCGTGCATCCGAAGAAGGTGAACGGGGTCCTGCTCGAGCTGATCGACTACAAGTGGCATGAACTTCGAACCAAGTCCTGAGCAGCAGCAGGTCCGCGAGACCTTCGCGCGCTTTTCCGACCAGCGCATCGCACCGCAGGCGGCGGCGCTCGACGAGGCGCACGCCTTTCCGCGCGAGCTCTTCGGCGAGCTCGCACAGATGGGCCTCTTCGGCATGCGCTACCCCGAGGAGGTCGGCGGCAGCGGCATGCAGCTCACCGAGTTCTGCATCGCCATCGAGGAGATCGCGCGCGGCTCGATGTCGCTCGCCGGCTGCGCCGCCATGCAGTCGCTGATGGGCACCAAGTTCCTGCACATGCTCGGCAACGCCGACATCGTCGAGCGGCTGTTCAAGCCGGCGCTGCGCGGCGAGAAGATCGGCGCGCTTTGCATGACCGAGCCGAACGCCGGCTCCGACCTCGACGGCATCGCCACGCGCGCGCGCAAGGTCGCGGGCGGCTACGTGATCGACGGCCAGAAGATCTGGGTCACCTCGGCGCCGGTGGCGGATTTCTTCACCGTCTTCGCCCGCGCCGGCGAGGAGAAGAAGCTCACCATCTTTCTTGTCGAGCGCGGCACCAAGGGATTAGTGGTGGGAAGGGAAATCCAGAAAATGGGCGTGTGGGCACTCCCGACCTCCGAGCTCGCCTTCGACAACTGCTTCGTGCCCGACAGCCATCGCCTGTCGAAGGAGGAGGGCGACGGCGAGGCGCACCTGCGCAAGACGCTCGCCGAGATCCGCATCCTCACCGGCGCGCTCGCCGTAGGGCAGGCGCGCGCCGCGCTCGACGCCGCGGTGCGCTATGCTGGCGAGCGCAAGCAGTTCGGCAAGCCGATCAACCGCTTCCAGGCGATCCAGCACAAGCTCGCCGAGATGGCGACCGAGCTCGAGGCGGCGACGCACCTCGTGTACCGCGCGGCGTGGCTGCGCGACGCAGGCAAGCCGCACCACAAGGAAGCGGCGATGGCCAAGCTCTTCGCGAGCGAGGCCGCCGCGCGCATCGCCGACCAGGCGGCGCGCGTGTTCGCCTCCTACGGCTACGCCATGGAGTACCCGGTGCAGCGCTACCTGCGCGACGTGCGCTTCACGCTGATCGGCGGCGGCACCAGCGAGATCCTGAAGCTCATCATTGCCAAGGAACTGTCGGGATGAAAAGAGTCAAAGTCGTGCTCGCCAAGCCGGGCCTCGACGGCCACGACCAGGGAGCCAAGGTCGTGGCGCGGGCGCTCATGGATGCGGGCTTCGAGGTGATCTATACCGGCCTGCGCCAGACGCCAGAGGCGATCGCGCGCATCTCGCAGGACGAGGATCCGGACGTGATCGCGCTCTCCTCGATGGCGGGCTCGCACCTGCCGATCTGCACGAAGCTGAAGCCGCTCCTCGAGAAGGCGGGGCTCGGCGACAAGCTGTGGATCATCGGCGGCAACCTTCCCGAGCGCGACCACGCCGCGCTGCGCACGCTCGGCTTCAAGGGCATCTTTCCCTCGAGCTCGAAGCTCGAGGACATCGTCAACTTCATCCGCGCCAACGTCCAATGAAACCCAAAGACCTTCCCAAGGAAGTCCGTCCCGTCATCAATGAGTCCGGGATCGAGATCAAGCCGCTCTACACCGCGGCCGACGTGGCGGCGAGCGGCGGCGACGCCATGCTCGGCGTGCCCGGCGAGTATCCGTTCACGCGCGGCATCCACCCGCTCATGTACCGCAAGCAGCCTTTCACGATGCGGCAGTACACGGGCTTCGGCAATGCCGCCGACACCAACAAGCGCTTCCATTACCTCATCGCCAACGGGCAGACGGGCCTGAACGTCGCCTTCGACCTGCCGACGCAATGCGGCATGGACTCGGACGATCCGGCCGCCGAGGGCGAGGTGGGCCGCGTCGGCATGGCGGTCGACACGCTGCGCGACTTCGAGATCGCCTTCGACGGCGTGGACCTCGAGCGCATCACCGTCTCGCTCACCATCAACGGCGCGGCGGCGATCCTGATCGCCATGTACCTGGCGATGGCCGAGAAGCGCGGCTACGACATCGCCAAGCTGCGCGGCACGGCGCAGAACGACATCCTCAAGGAGTTCGTCGGCCGCGGCACCTGGGTCTACCCGGTGCAGCCCTCGATCCGCCTGGTGGGCGACACCATCGAGTACTGCGCGAAGCACGCACCGAAATACAGCCCGGTGTCGGTGTGCGGCTATCACATCCGCGAATCGGGCGCCGACCCGGCGCAGGAGATGGCCTACGCCTTCTGCATCGCCAAGGCCTACGCCGACGACGTGATCCGGCGCGGCCTGCCGGTCGACGAGTTCGCCGGGCGCCTCTCGTTCAACTTCAACTGCTTCGGAGCGATCTTCGAGCAGGTGGCCAAGTTCCGCGCCGGCCGCAGCCTGTGGGCGAAGATCATGAAGGAGCAGTACGGCGCGACGAAGCCCGGCTCGATGTGGCTGCGCATGATCGCCGGCGGCGGCGGCGGCGGGCTCACCTTCGAGCAGCCCGAGGTCAACATCGTGCGCGGCGCCTACTACGCGCTCATCTGCGCGCTCGCGGGCACGCAGACGATGGCGCTGTGCTGCTACGACGAGGCGTACACGATCCCCTCGGAATACGCGCAGCGGATATCGCTTCGCACCATGCAGCTCCTCCTCGAGGAGATGGGCCTCTCCGACACGGTCGACCCGATCGGCGGCTCCTTCTACATCGAGACCCTCACCAACCAGATGCGCGGCCGCATGGAGGAAATCATGGCCGAGGTCGACGCGCAGGGCGGCATCGTCAAGCTCATCGCCGAGGGCGCGATCCAGGCCAAGGTGTCGGCGCAGGCCTACCGGCGCCAGCGCGACATCGAGGAAGGGCGCTTCCCCAAGGTCGGCGTGAACCGCTACCGCACCGAGGACAAGACGCCGCAGATGGAATTCCATCCGTACAAGGACGACGACGCGCGGGCGCAGTGTGCTGCGCTCGCCAGGATCCGCTCTGAACGCGATGCCGCAAAAGTGAAAGCCACGTTGGCAAAAATCGAAGCGGACGCGCGCTCCGGCGTCAACCTGATGCCGGCGATCATGGACGCGGTGAAGGCCTACGCCAGCGTCGGCGAGATCACCAAGGTGCTGGTCGGCGTCTTCGGCCGGTTCCGCGAGCCTGTGCGCTTTTGACCACCGGACAAAAACAGGGACAGACCACGTTTTCCCAGGGGCAAGAAGCATGAAAAACGTGGTCTGTCCCTGATTAGGAGGCAGGATGCATTCGATAGAGCAGTACGCCAGGCCCGGATCGCTCGAGGAAGCGACCGAGATCCTGCGCGCCGGCAACGTCACGGTGCTCGCCGGCGGCACGGACCTGATGCCGCAGACGAACGCCGGTCGGGTGAAGTTCCAGCCGGTGCTGATGAACGTGCAGCGCGTGCCGGAGCTGCGCGGCATCGCGGATGAGAAAGGCACGGTGCGCATCGGCGCGCTCGTCACCATCACCGAGCTGCACGAAAGCGCTTTCGTGCGCGAGCGGCTCAACCTGCTCTGGCAGGCATGCGACCATTTCGCGAGCGACCAGATCCGCAACGCCGCGACCATCGGCGTCAACGTGTGCAACGCCTCGCCGGCGGGCGACACGCTGATCCCGCTGCTCGCGCTCGAAGCGCAGGTGGTGCTCGCCTCCAAGCCGAACGGCAAGGTGGAGATGCGCCGCGTGCCGCTCGAGCAGTTCTTCACCGGCCCGGGCAAGACGGTTCGCAAGCCTTCCGAGCTCGTCGCCGCGGTGGAGATGCCGCTGCCGCCGAAGGCGTTCGCCGGCGGGTTCTACAAGCACGGCACGCGTCCGGGCCTGGACATCTCGGCGATCTCGATTGCCGTCGGCGGGGTCCTCGCGGGAAAGAAATATTCCCATGTGAGAGTCGCATTCGGCGCGGTCGCTCCGACGCCGATCCGCGCGCCGGGAACCGAAGCCGCGCTCGAAGGCCGTGAGCTCGACGAGGCGACGCTCGACGCAGCGGCCGCCGCGGCGCTCGCGGAAATCCATCCCATCTCGGACGTGCGCGCCTCGGACTGGTACCGGCGCGAGCTCGTCCGCAACATGCTGAAGAGGGTGATAAGCCATGTCGGCAAGCTGTGAGATCGAATTCAAGCTGAACGGCGTCAAGCGACGCGTTCACGTTCCCGCGGGCATGAGTACCCTGGAGATGCTGCGCGAGCAGCTCGGGCTGCGCGGCACGAAGTACGCCTGCGGCGAAGGCGAGTGCGGCGCGTGCACCATCGTCGTCGACGGCAAGACGCTCAACTCCTGCCTGATGTTTGCCGCCGACTGCGACGGGCGCGAGATCCTCACCGTCGAAGGCGTGGCGACGAGCGAGGTCGGCGAGCGGCTAAGGGATGCCTTCGTCGCCAACGGCGCGGTGCAGTGCGGCTTCTGCACGCCGGGCCTGATGGTGCAGGCGAGCCACTTGATCGAGGGGCACGCGGCCACCGACGAGACGTCGATCCGGCGCGGCATCGAGGGCAACCTCTGCCGCTGCACCGGCTACCGCAAGATCATCGACGCCATCAGCGCCGCAGCAAAAACAGGGACAGACCACGTTTTCCAGGGAGACGACCATGGGCGCAAGTGACAAGAAAACGTGGTCTGTCCCTGATTCTCCCGGCAGCCTGATTGGCAAGCGCATCCCGAAGCTCGATGCGCCGGACAAGGCGAGCGGCAAGACGCGCTACATCCAGGACCTCGAGGTGCCGGGTGCGCTGCACGCGAAGATCCTGCGCTCAACGAAAGTCCACGCGAAGATCCGCTCGATCGACACCGCGGCGGCGAAGGCGCTGCCCGGCGTGCACGCCGTGATCACCGCCGCCGACGTGCCGTGGCAGCGGCCGATCGGCGTCGCCAAGGACCACCTGCCGCTCAAGACCGACCGCGTGCGGAGCCTCCGCGACGAGATCGCCGCGGTCGCCGCCGACAGCGAGGAGATCGCCGAGGCGGCGCTCAAGCTGATCAAGGTCGACTACCAGCCGCTGCCGGTGGTGGCGACCGCCGCCGAAGCGCTCAAGCCCGGCGCGCCGCTCATCCATCCCGAGCCGCACGGCGCCGACGGAAGCCCGGCGCTCAAGCCCGGCAC
>DATDCR010000249.1:0-9911 GCA_036524215.1 Burkholderiales bacterium | reverse complement strand
GTTTGCGCGCGCGCGCAGTTTGGCAGGAATCCGCCAGGCTGCCGAAGGACATCATGGCGGCGCTGTTACAGCTGCCTGCGAAGGACACGGTGATCGCCGGCGAGAACGCCAGCCTGGCGCAAGGCGCGCGCACGATCGAGGCGTCCTACGCGCGGCCTTATCAGCTCCACGGCTCCATCGGACCTTCGTGCGCGGTCGCGCGCTACGACGAGGGCGGGCTGACGATCTGGACGCACAGCCAGGGCGTCTATCCGCTGCGCGGCGCGATCGCCGAGCTGATGGGCATGCCGCCCGAGAAGGTGCACTGCATCCATGCCGAAGGCGCCGGCTGCTACGGCCACAACGGGGCGGACGATGTCGCGGCCGATGCCGCGCTCCTCGCCCGCGCGCTGCCGGGCAGGCCGGTGCGCGTGCAATGGATGCGCGAGGACGAGCACACCTGGGAGCCCTTCGGTCCGGCCATGCTGTCAAAGGCGCGCGCGAGCCTCGACGCTGCGGGGGCGGTGAGCGGATTCGAATACGAGGTGTGGAGCAACACGCATTCGACACGTCCGGGCGGCAAGGCCGGCAACCTTGTCGCGGGATGGCACGTCGCCCGGCCCTTCCAGCAGCCGCCGGCGGAGGCCCTGCCGCAGCCCGAAGGCGGCGGCGACCGCAACGCCATCCCGCTCTACAGGTTTCCGCAGACGCGCGTCACGCATCACTTCATCCCGGACATGCCGCTTCGGGTCTCGGCGCTGCGCGCGCTCGGCGCGTACATGAACATCTTCTCGATCGAGAGCTTCGTGGACGAGCTCGCCGCCGCGGCGAAGCTCGATCCGGTGGAGTTCCGCCTGCGGCATGTCGACGATCCGCGCGCGAAGGACGTGATTCGCATGGCCGCGGAGCGTTTCGGCTGGTCCGGCTACCGCAGGCAGAACGGCCACGGCCGCGGCTTTGCCTTCGCGCGCTACAAGAACCTGGCGGCCTATGCGGCGATCGCCATGGAGGTCGCGCTCGAGCGGCAGACCGGCGAGCTGCAGGTGCTGCGCGTCGTCGCCGCGGTCGACAGCGGCGAGGCGATCAACCCCGACGGCATCCGCAACCAGATCGAGGGCGGCATCCTCCAGTCGATCAGCTGGACGGCCTTCGAGGCGGCGACGTTCGACGACACACGGGTCACGAGCCGCGACTGGTCGAGCTATCCGATCCTGCGCTTCTCCCACGTGCCGCGGCAGGTGGAGGTGCATGTGATCGATCGTCCCGGGGAGCATTTTCTCGGCACCGGCGAGGCGGCGCAGGGACCGACGGCGGGCGCGCTGGCGAATGCGCTCGCGGATGCCGCGGGCGTGCGTATCCGGGAACTCCCGTTCAGCCGCGATCGCCTCAAGCACGCCCTGCAAGCCTGAAACGCAGCGCCGCGTCACGGCATCAATACTGATAATTGGTGACAGTCACCATTTTCCAAAGGAGCTGGCATGGCACGCATCGTGAGGCGCACCCCGACGGGGCCGACGAAGTACGTGATCGACGGCAAGGAGCAGTGGTTCTGCAAGTGCGGCCTGTCGAAGAACCAGCCGTACTGCGACGGCTCGCACAAGATGACGCAGGGCGAGGACCCGAACAAGCTCTACTGGTACGACGACGCCGGCAAGCGCCACGAGCTCGCCGAGCAGGTCCCCGGAATAAGAAGTTACTGAGCGGAGCTTGTAGCCCCATGGCTGCCGCGCGCACCCGGGTCGTGCGACGCGAGGGGGTCGCCGAAGGCACCATGGCGTTCCACCTCGAGCGTCCCGCCGGCTTCGATTTCCAGGCCGGCCAGAACCTCAACCTCTCGCTGGGTGAAGGCGAGACCCGCACCTTCACCATCGCCTCGGCGCCCCACGAGCCGGCGCTGATGGTGGCGACGCGCATGCGAAAGGAAAGCACCTTCAAGCAGCGCCTGGCGACGATGCCGCTCACCGAGCCGATCACCATCGACGGTCCCAACGGCATGATGACCCTGCACGACGATGCGTCGCGGCCCGCGGTATTCATCGCCGGCGGCATCGGCATCACGCCGTTCCTTTCCATGGCGCGCGATGCGGCGCACCGGCGGCTCGAGCATCCCCTGACGCTCCTGTATTCCAACCGCCGGCCGCAGGACGCCGCGTTTCTGGAAGAGCTGCGGCGCATGCCGAACCTGCGCCTCGTCGCCCGCATGACCGAGGCGGAGGGCTTCATGGACGAGGCCTTCTTCCGCAAGCACCTCGCGGAGGCCAAGGCGCCGATGGTTTACCTTGCCGGACCGCCCGCAATGACCATGGCGGTGCAGGGGACGCTTGCCGGCCTTGGCGTGCCCGACGATGCCATCCGCTCGGAAGAGTTTTACGGGTACTGAAACGCGCAGCGCGCTCGTACCATCCAATGGGTAAGCCATGAAACCCAACGCCCAGCCCGCCGATCCGACCAGCCCCCAGGCCTTCGAGGCGCTGATGCGCCAGCACAACCGCACGCTCTTTCGCACGGCGCGCGCCATCTTGCGCGACGACGCCGAGGCGGAGGACGCGCTGCAGGAAGCCTACATGCAGGTCTATCGCTCGCTCGGCAGCTTCCGCGGCGAGGCGAAGCTCTCGACCTGGCTCGCGCGCATCGTGGTCAACGAGTCGCTGATGCGCCTGCGCAAGCAGACCCGCCGCGCCGAGATCGTGCCGATCCAGTCGGCGACGGGGACGCAGGACGTGGAACAGATTACGGATACCAAAATGGACAAGCCCGACGACGCCGCCGAGCGTGCCGAGATGCGACGCCTGCTCGAGAGCCAGATCGACGCCCTGCCGGACAGCTACCGCGCCGTCTTCATGCTGCGCGCGGTGGAGGAGCTCTCCGTCGAGGAGACGGCCGACGTGCTGCAGATTCCCGCCGCCACCGTGCGCACGCGCTTCTTCCGCGCACGCAGCCTGATGCGCGAGACGCTGGCGCAGAAGATGGACGTCGCCTGCGAGGACGCCTTCAGCTTCGACGGCGCGCGCTGCGACCGCATCGTCGCCCGCGTGCTGCAACGGCTGAATTCGGGGTCAGGGCACTAACTCAGTTTCACCTCAACCAAGGAGCAGAACCATGAAGTGGACGTCCGCACTAGGCATCGCTTTGCTTGTTCCCGCCGCAGCCTTCGCCGAAGGGCCGTCGGATCCGCAGATCGCCGGCATCGTGGTGACGGCGAACCAGATCGACGTCGACGCCGGCAAGATCGCCAAGTCGAAGAGCAAGAACAAGGAAGTGCAGCAGTTCGCGCAGCAGATGATCACCGACCACGGCGCGGTCAACAAGCAGGCCGGCGCGCTCGCCAAGAAGCTGGGCGTGAAGCCCGAGGAGAGCGATACCTCCAGGGCGCTGAAGAAAGGCGCGCAGGAGAACAAGGCCAGCCTCAAGAAAGTGCAGGGCGCGGCGTTCGACAAGGCGTACGTCGACCATGAAGTCGCCTACCACCAGCAGGTGCTCGACGCGATCGACAAGGTGCTGATCCCGAGCGCGCAGAATGCCGAGCTCAAGGGCCTGATCGAGAAGGTGCGGCCGGCGATCCAGGCGCACCTCGAGCACGCGCAGCACCTGCAGGCGTCGCTCGGAAAAAAGTAGCGGCGGCGAAGTCCCATGCGGTGCGCATCGAAGGCATGAAGTTCATCCCCGAGCGGCTCGAGGTCGCCGCCGGGGACCGCGTCACCTTCACCAATGCCGACCTCGTGCCGCACACCGTGACCGCCAAGGCCGCCGGCGTCGAGTCCGGCGAGATCGGTCAGGGCAAGAGCTGGACCTTCGTCGCGAAAAGGAAGGGCGAGATGGCGTATCTGTGCCGCTTCCACCCCATGATGAAAGGCGTGCTGCTCGTCAGGTAAAGACGATCGCCATCACGCCGAGGATCGCGAACATCACCGCGGCAAGCCGCTGCAGCGCCCGCAGCGGCACCTTCTTCGAAAGTTTCTCCCCCAGCAGGACCGCGGGGATGTTCGCGATCAGCATGCCGAGCGTCGTGCCCATCACCACCGGCGCAAAGGTCGCGTAGCGCGCCGCCAGGCCGACCGTCGCCACCTGCGTCTTGTCGCCCATCTCGGCGAGGAAGAAAGCGACGCAGGTCGTGCCGAGCACGCCGAAGTAGCCCTTGTGCTCGCCGCTATCGAGCTTGTCCGGGATGAGCGTCCATACCGCCATGGCGATGAAGCCGAGGCCGACGATCCAGCGCAGGACCGTCGGCTCGACGACGCGCGTGATCCATGCGCCGACGCCCGCCGCGAGAGCGTGGTTTGCCAGCGTGGCGAGCAGGATGCCCAGCACGATGGTCCACGGCCGGCGATAGCGCGCGGCGAGCACCAGCGACAGGAGCTGCGTCTTGTCGCCCATCTCGGCCAGGGCGACGATCGCCGTAGAGACGAGGAGTGCTTCCAGTTAGCGGCGCTCGGCTTCCTGGATGCGCGCTTCGAGCTGATCCGCCTCGCGCGTCAGCGTCTCGAGCCGCTCGACCTGCCGCGAGCGGGCTCGCGCGTCGGGGATGCCTTCCTTGAGCGCGGCCTTGGTCTGCGTAATCTCGCGCTGCACCTGCTCGAGCTGCTGCTGCAATTGATGCAGCTCGCGTCCGCGCTGGTAGCCGGCGAGGAAGTTCGCGGCGAGCGGCTGCGGACAGGCGCCTGCGTAGGCCTGTCCGGAACGGCCGTCCGAATAGCCGCGCTCGTACGTGCAGAAGGACTTCAACCCCTGGTCGCGACCGGCGAGATAGCGCGGCGAGTCCGGCGCCACGCTGTACTTCGCGCAGGCGCGGCGATGGTCGCCGAGCCGCTCCACCGGGCGGCCACGCGCGCCGTCCTCGAGGCCGATGGCATACCAGTCGGCGTTCCGGCACTCGGCTTCATCCAGGCTGGCGCAGCCGCCAAGCGCCGCGATCAGCAGCGCGCTAGAAGCGCCAGGCCAGGCCGGCAGTCGCATAGGTCGCGGATTGCTTTTCGACGATCGGGCTCTTCGCCGCGTCGTTGCTGAGGCGGCGGGCTTCGAGGCTGCCGGTCAGCACCCAGCGCTGGCTCAGGTCGTAGGACGCAAGCAAGCCGACGCTCGTGAAGAGAAGCCCGCTCTCCCGGATGCCGTAATAGGACTCGAAGTGCTTCGTGCTCGCGAAGCTGGACTGGGCGAACACGCCGGCCTGCACGCCGTGCGAGCCGTAGATGCCGACCGTCGCGCGCAGGTCGAGCTCGGTGCCGCGATCGCTGTCCAGATGCTGGCGCACGCGTACGAGGCCGTTCAGCGGCACGCCGCGGATCGTGCGGTCGCCCTCGACATGAAAGCCGATCGACGCGCCCGGATCGTCGTCGCGCGGGCCTTGTTCATAGGCGAGCTGCGCTCCCACATCGAGGCCCGGCCGCGCGCTCCAGCGTGCGCCGCCTTCGAGGATGCCCTGCGTGGTGCGCGCGAACCACGGCCGGCCGTAGTAGCGAAGCACCGGAACCAGGTCGACGGTGCGCTCGCGCGAGCCGTCGAATTCCGGCCGCGTGCGAACGCCGGCACCGATCAGCGTGTAGTCGTCTTGAGCGTACACGGGGCACGAGAGACCCGCCGCGATCATTCCAATGATTAATTTATGCCGCACGGCGTAACCGATCGAGGCTCCACGGCCCGGCGCCCGCGGCGGCGAGATAGAGGAAGACGAAGCAATACAGGACCGCGGCATCGCCGCGATTGAGCAGCGGCCAGAAGCTCTGCGGGGCGTGCGACATGAAATACGCGAAAGCCATCTCGCCGGACAGGACGAAGGCCACCGGGCGTGTGAAGAGGCCGATGAGCACGAGCGCGCCGCCGAAGAATTCCAGCGTGCCGGCGAGGCCCATCAGCGAGAAGAACTCGATCGACCGGCCCATCGGCGCCGGAAAGCCGAACAGCTTCTGCGCGCCGTGCGCCATGAAGAGGAATGCGGTGACGATGCGCAGGACGCTCAGGGCATGAGGTGCCAGCGCGCGGGCAAGGGAGCCGGAGGCCATGGGCGCGTATGTTATTGGAACTTCGGCGAGCGCTTGGCGATGAAGGCCGCAATTCCTTCGCGCGCGTTCGCCGTACCGGCCTGCGCGGCGATGCCCTGCGCCTCGAGCTCCATCTGGGTCTCGAGCGATTCGGTGAAACTGTGATGAAGTAGGCGTTTCGCCGTCCCCAGCGCGCCGAGCGATCCGCTCGCGAGTTGCGCGGCCAGAGCCTGCGCCTCTCGCTGCAGGTCGGCGTCGGGAACGACCTTGTTCACCATGCCCCACTCGAGCGCTTCCCGGGAGGAGAGCACGCGGTTCGTCAGCGCGAGCTCGAGCGTGCGCCGCACGCCGATGATGCGCGGCAGAAAGTAGGTCGAGCCGCCGTCCGGGCTCAGGCCGGCCCGCGTATAGGCGAGCGTGAACTTGGCCGATTCGGCGGCGATCACCAGGTCGGCGAACATGCACAGGCTCAGGCCCGCGCCGCCCGCGCTGCCGTTGACCGCGGCGATGACCGGCGCCTCCATGCGAACGAAGCGCGAGATGGCGAGATGCAGGTGTCCTGCCACCTCCTTGAGATGCGAGGGCAGCCGCTCGCCTTGCGCGGCGAAGCTCTTCAGGTCGCCGCCGCCGGAGAACATGCGGCCCGCGCCGGTGAGGATCACCGCGCGCACGGCGCGGTCCTCGCTCGCGCGGATCGAGGCCTCCATCAGCTCGCGCGCCATGGCGGCGTTGAGCGAGTTCGCCGCATCCGGCCGATTGAGCGTGATCTTCGCCACGCCTTCGCTCGTTTCGTAGAGCAGCGTCGAGTAACTCATGACACCTCCCTAGTTCGGGGACGGAGCCCTATCTCCGTCTGGGACGGAGCCCGGCCGAGTTAGGGCTCTGTCCCCGATGTTGATTCTAGACTTTGAAGGACTCGAGCGTTTCCCTGGCAAAGATCTCTTCCGGCTGCCGGCGCTTCTTCGAAAGGCCCTGCTCGTGGTGATAGCGCAGGAAGGTGTCGAGGACATGCCGGTTCGGTCCGACGCCATACGGCCACCAGTCGTCTCCCATCAGCGAGCGCGCTTCCTCGAGGTGCGCGACGAGCCACGGCAGCATCGCCGGCATCGCCGCCGTCTGCCCATAGAGCTCCATCATCTTCGCCTTCGAGGCGACGAGCGCTTTGTAGAGATTCTGCGCCACCCACGGATGCTTCTCGTAGAGCTCGCGCCGGATCACCACCGTGTGCATGATCGGGAAGATCTTGGTGCGCTTGTAGTACTCGCGCTCGGTGGGCACGTAATCCGGGAACAAGCGCTTCACGTCGTTCGGCCGCGTATGGAACGTGGAGGGCGCGCGCGCCGTCACCATCGCATCGAGCTCGCCGCTCGCGATCATCTCGGAGAGCGTCTTGCGGTCGCCGATCGGATGGATGCGGATGCTCGCGGGGAGATCGATCTTCAGCTTGTCGATGCGGCCCGGCTCTTCTTCGCCGCCCCAATAATGCTCGTAATCGGTCGCTTTGACCCCGTAATCGTCGGACAGGATGCCGCGGATCCACACCGGCGCGGTCATCTGGTATTCGGGCACGCCGACGCGCTTGCCCTTCAGGTCCTCGGGCTTGCGGATGCCGCTCTTCGCGTTGATGAAGATGCACGAATGACGGAAGAAGCGCGACGGAAACGCCGGGATCGCGATGAACGGAGGGTTCTCCGCATTGAGCGAGGCGACGTAAGACGAAAGCGACATTTCGGATGCATCAAATTCGCGACCGCGCATCATGCGGAAGAATGTTTCCTCCACCGGCAGCGAGAGGTAGGTGAGATCGATGCCTTCGGGTCGCACGCTGCCGTCGGCGAGCGCGCGCGTGCGATCGTAATCCCAGCACGCAAAAGTCAGATTCAATTTCATCGCGGCAGTATACTGACCGCAGGAGGAGGGAAATGAGAGGGGGTGTATGCGTTTCACGTTCCTGCTTTTAGCGTGCGCGTTATCTGTAGGTGCACAAGCACAGTCGTATCCGAACAAGCCCATCAAGGTTGTAGTGCCGTACGCAGCCGGCGGCCTGCCCGACACGATCGCGCGCCTCGTCGGCGCGAAGGTCGGCGCTTCGCTCGGCCAGCAGCTCATCGTCGAGAACATGGGCGGCGCCGGCGGCATCAGCGGCGTGAACGAGGTAGTGAAGTCCGCCGCTGACGGCTACACGCTGCTCGTGGCCGATGTCGGCCAGGTGGCGATCAATCCGCACCTCTTCTCCAAGCTGCCGTATTCGCCGATCAAGGACCTCACGCCGGTGAGCCTGATCGGTGTCGCGCCGCTCTACCTGGTGGTGCACCCGTCGGTGCCGGCGAATTCGCTCAAGGAGCTGGTCGCGCTCGCCAAGGCGCAGCCCGGCAAATTGAATTACGGCTCATCGGGCGTCGGCAGCATCCATCACCTCGCCACCGAGGCGCTGAAGGCCGGCTTCGGCATCGACCTCGTGCACGTCCCATACAAGGGCACCGGCCAATCGGTGCCGGCGCTCCTCGGCGGACAGGTGGCGGTGCTTTACTCCGCCGGACCTTCGATCGCCGGACACGTGAAGGAAGGAAGAGTAAAGGTGCTCGCCGTCAGCACCGCGAAGCGCTCGCCGCAGACGCCGGACGTGCCGGCGGTTTCGGAGTTCGGCCTGGCCGGCTACGACTACCCGGCGGAGATCGGCATGCTGGCGCCCACCGGCACGCCGCGCGAGGTGATCAGCCGCATGTCGGCGGAGATCGCCAAGGCGGTGAAGCAGCAGGACATCGTGCAGCGCTTTGCGCAGCTCGGCATCGACCCGGTCGGCTCGACGCCCGAGTACTACGGCGAGGTGAACAAGGCCGACTACGAGAAGTTCGCCACCGCGGTCAAGACTTCCGGCGCGAAGGTCGACTGAGGTTCTCGGTCACGGCGCGCAGCACCTCGCGCGCCGTTTCGACCTGCCGCGACGCGATCCCGCGCACCGCATCGCGGTTCACCGCTTTCGCGAGCGGCACCAGCTTTCGCTCGAGCGCGCGGCCTTTCGCCGTGAGATGCACATAGACGTTCTTGCGGTTGTCCGGCATCTGCACGCGCTTCACGTAGCCGAGCTTCTCCATCGCCTTGATCGCAGCCGCGGTGGAGGGCTCCATGACGCCGGCCTCATCGGAGAGCTCGCGTTGCGTAAGGCCGTCGCGCTGCCAGAGGATGCGCAGGAACGTCCAGTGGCCGAAAGACACGCCGTGCCCGGCGAGGCGGCCCTGCAGCTCTCGCACGAACGCGCGCCACGCCTCCTTCGTCAGGTGCGCAAGACGGTCTGATTGCGTAGCGGGATCTCCTTGCCTTCCTTGGCCGAGCGCAGGATCGCGAGGCACGCTTCCGTCGTCGCGAGCGCCCATTCCCCATCGTGGACGGGCGCCTTGCCGTCCACGACGGCCGCGTAGAGCTCGTCGATCACTTCCGCGCGCTGCACTTTCGGCGCCGCCAATGGCTGCAGGTATTTCTTTTCATCCGAGTAAACCATGACACCCTGCGGCAACGGCCGCAGGTCGGCGTGCTCGCACGAAGCGATGAGAAGGCCGAAATGCTGGTGCAGCCTCTCGCCGGCCGGCGCCTGGTACTTCGCCCCGCCGTAGTTGCGCTGGTTCTTTACGTCCAATTCATTACCGGCAAGCGAGCGGCGCGCATTGCCATACGCGTCCGGATCCTTCCGCTGTCCGCCTTCGCCGATCCAGCCGCAGAATTCGTCCGAGTCGAAGTGCGCGTAGCCGCTGTATGTCACGCTCGCGCACGCGCCGCCGTCTAATTGCATCAGGCAGCTGTAAGCCCCCTCGGTGGGACGCGACCCATCCCATGCCCCGGTCCAGGCGCGCACCGCTATCGCGGCGTGGCTGATCTTTATCGTTAGCAGTATGAGGCATTTCCTATACGGCATGTTTTGCATTGTTGCGCTGACGAGTTGCAGCAAGCCATCGGTAGTTG
>DATDCR010000248.1:0-3227 GCA_036524215.1 Burkholderiales bacterium | reverse complement strand
CCTGGATGACGAAGGAAGAGCATCCCGGTCCGATGTGCTACTGCGGCCGCGCCGGATGCATCGAGCAGTTCGTCGCCGGTCCGGCGCTCAAGCGCGAGATCGCGGCGAAAGGCGAGGAGATCGCCAACGAAATCCACGAAGACCGGCTGGCGCGCGCGCTTTCGATGGTGGTGAACTTCCTCGACCCGGATGTCATCGTGCTCGGCGGCGGGCTTTCCAACATCGAGCGCCTCTACACGACGGTGCCGCGACTGCTGCCGCGCTACGTGTATGCGCAGACGGTCGAGACGCGCATCGTGCGCGCCGAGCACGGCGATGCGAGCGGCGTGCGCGGCGCCGCCATGCTATGGGCGCTCTAGCGCTTTGCTGATCAGCGACAGATCCCTGACGAACTGCTTGAAGGCGAGCTCGCGCTCGTCGTCCTCCTGCAGCCGCAGCAGCGCGGAAGGGTGCAGCGTGGCGAGCACATACGGCGCGTGCGGACTCTCGACGAACCGGCCGCGCTGGGTGGAAACCTTGAAGTCCTTGCCGATGACGGCCTTCGCCGCGGTCGAGCCGAGGCAGACGATCACCTTCGGCTTGACGGTGGCGATCTCGCCTTCCAGCCATTGATGGCAGGCGTCGATCTCGCGCTGCGCGGGCGTCTTGTGCAGCCGGCGCTTGCCGCGCAACTGCCACTTGAAGTGCTTGACGGCGTTGGTGATGTAGACGTGCTCGCGGTCCACGCCGGCGGCCTGCAGGCCGCGATCGAGCAGCCGGCCTGCCGGCCCGACGAAGGGCAGGCCCTTCTTGTCCTCCTCGTCGCCCGGCTGCTCGCCGATCAGCATGACTCTTGCGTGCGGGTCGCCGGCGCCGAAGACGGTCTGCGTGGCGTTGGCCCACAGGCTGCAGTCCTGGCAGGCACGGGCTTCTTCGCGCAGCTGTTTCAGGGTTTTTGCCATCGGCCATTAGAATGCCCGGCTTGAAAAAAATTGCAGTCCTTACGAGTGGCGGCGACGCGCCGGGCATGAATGCCGCCGTGCGGGCGGTGACCCGCGGCGCGCTGGCGCGCAACTGGGAGGTGTTCGGCGTGCATAACGGCTATGCCGGGCTGCTCGCCGATGCGCTGAAGCCGCTCACCGCGCGCGACGTCGGCGGCATCGTCCAGTCGGGCGGCACCATGCTCGGCAGCGCCCGCTGCCCCGAGTTCGCCCAGCCGGCGGGTCGCGCCGCGGCGCTCGCCAATCTGGCGAAAAGACAGATCGACGCGCTGGTCGTCATCGGCGGCAACGGCTCGCAGTCCGGATCGGCCAGCCTCGCGCGCGAAGGCTTCCCGGTGGTCGGCGTGCCTTCCACCATCGACAACGATCTTTACGGCAACGACGTCAGCATCGGCTGCGACACCGCGATCAACGTGACGCTCGAGGCCATCGACCGGCTGCGCACCACCGCCTCATCGCACCAGCGCGCCTTCGCCGTGGAAACGATGGGCCGCAACTGCGGCTATATCGCCATCATGGCCGGCATCGCCGGCGGCGCCGAAGTGATTGCGCTGCCCGAGCGCGAGCTCAGTCCCGAGGAAGTGGCCGAGCGCCTGCGCGGCGCCTATCACCGCGGCAAGACCCACGCGCTTGCCGTCATCGCCGAAGGCGCGAAATGCGGCGTGCATGAATTGATGGAGTACTACAAGCATCACCGCGCCTCGATCGGATTCGACCTGCGTGTGACGCGGCTCGGCCATGTCGTGCGCGGCGGCATTCCCAGCGCCGCCGACCGCGTGCTCGCCACGCGCCTTGGCGCGGCGGCGGTCGACACGCTCGACAAGGGCACGCACGGCGTGCTGGTCGGCATCGTCAAGGGCGACATCGTGGTCACGCCGCTCGCCGAGATCGCCGGCAGGATGCGTCCGGCCGACGCGAGCCTTCTCGAGCTCGCAAGAATGATGGCGCTCTAGCCTACTTAAAGAGGCGGTTGATCCCGGTCGTAAGCTTGTCCGCGCTCACCCCGTAGAGGTGCAGCGAGACCACGCGCGAGATGCCGCGATTCGAGACGCGGTGCACGCCCTTCTGCTCGAGGTCGGCCTTGGCGAGCTCGCCCGGGTGATAGACCACTTTCTTCTCCAGGGTCAGAGCCGCGGTGAACTGCTCCTCGGTGAGGTCGCCTTCCACCACGCCGTACATGCACCACACCTGGTGGCCGTGCACCGGGCTCGCCTGTCCGGGCAGCCAGGTGATGGCGGTGATGACGAAGGCATCGTCGGGATCGACGTAGAGGAGGTGGCGCATGTAGCCGTTGGGATCGCCGACGCGGTGCTCGCGCCGCAGCCACGTCGGCTTGCGCAGCGCCACGTGCAGCGTTTCCTCGAGCTCGGCGAAGTCCTGGTGCTTCGCCGCCCTTGCCAGGCGCTCGAGCGCCGGATGAATCGGATTCACGCCACGCCCTCCATGAGCTGCACCGCGACCGGGTCGCCCGCCTTCACCGCGCCGCGCTCGTGCTCGAGCACGATGAAGCAGTTCGCTTCCGACATCGAGCGCAGGACGCCCGAGCCCTGCTGGCCCGTGATGCGGACCTTCCACTCATTCCCATCCCGAAACAGGATGCCGCGCTGATATTCGGTGCGGCCGGGCACCTTGCGCAGGTTTTCGGCCGCGGTCGCGCGCAATAGCGGAATGGCGTAGTCGTCGCGCCGTCCCGAGAGGTGCAGGAGCGCATCGCGCACGAACTGGTAGAAGGTGACCATCACGGCGACCGGATTGCCGGGCAGGCCGAAGAGCCAGGCATCGCCGACGCGGCCGAAGGCCATCGGCCGCCCCGGGCGCATCGCGATCTTCCAGAAGAGCACTTCCCCGAGCTGCGCCATCAGCTTCCTCACGAAATCCGCTTCGCCGACCGATACGCCCCCGGTGGTGATGATCGCATCCGCCTGGGCAGCCTTCTTCAGCGCGCCTTCCAGCGCCGCCGGATCGTCGCGCACCACGCCGAGGTCGGCGATCTCGACGCCGAGCCGCTCGAGCATGCCATGCAGGGTATAGCGGTTCGAATCGTAAACCTCGCCTTGCTTGAGGGCGGTGCCGATCGAGGCAAGCTCGTCGCCGGTCGAGAAGAAGGCGACGCGCAGCCTTCGTTTCACGTGCACCTCGCCGATTCCCAGCGAGGCGATGAGCCCGAGCTCGGCTGGGCGCAGATACTGGCCGTCGCTCAGCACCGGCACGCCGATCTTCAGGTCCTCGCCCGCGTAGCGCACGTTC
>DATDCR010000247.1:0-2276 GCA_036524215.1 Burkholderiales bacterium | reverse complement strand
CATCGCGGCTCGGTGCTGGGCGGGCTGCCGGACGCGCCGCAGCCGTCGCAAAAATGGTTCGAGAGCCAGCTCCTGCACGAGCTGCAGAAGCTCGATCGCGCAAGACCGGTGTTCGTCGAAGGCGAATCGAAGAAGATCGGGCAGCTGCAGGTGCCGGAAGCCCTGATGGCGTGCATGCGAGCCTCCCGTTGCGTGCTCCTGGAGACGGATCTCGAGACGCGCGTGACGCTCCTGCTCGATGAGTACCGGCACTTCCTCGCCGATCGCGCGACGCTCGAGGCGCAGCTCGACTGCCTCACGGCCCTGCATGGCCGCGAGCGCATCGCCGAGTGGAAGTCGCTCGCCGCGGCGGGACGCTGGCGCGAATTCGTCGCGCGCCTGCTCGCCGAGCATTACGACCCGGCCTACAACCGTTCTTCCACGCGCAACTACGCGAAGCTCGCCGAAGCGCAAAGCGTGCGCGTGCGCGGGCCGGAGGACGCCGCCTTCGATGAAGCGGCCCGCTCGCTCGGCGAGGCGGCCGCGGCGTGTTCCTAGGGCACTTCGCGGCCGGCTTCGGCGCGAAGGCGGCGGCGCCGAAAACTTCGCTCGGCTCGCTCTTTCTCGCCGCCCAATTCATCGATCTCTTGTGGCCGACGCTGCTTCTCTTGGGCGCCGAGCAAGTGCGCATCGACCCGGCCGCGACGAAAGTCGTGCCTCTGGACTTCGAGCATTACCCGATCTCGCACAGCCTCGCTGCGGTCATCGGCTGGGCGCTTGCCGTTGCGCTCCTTTACCAGGCGATTCGACGCTACCCGCGCGGCGCGGTGGTGCTCGGCGCGCTCGTCCTCAGCCATTGGGCGCTGGATCTCGTCGTGCACCGTCCCGACCTTGCGCTCTATCCGGGCGGACCGAAGGTCGGCTTCGGTCTGTGGTCTTCGCTGCCGGCGACGCTCGCCGTCGAATGCGCGCTCTTTGCCGTCGGCGTGTGGCTATACGCGAGAACGACGCGGCCGAACGATCGCACCGGCCAATGGGCGCTCTGGAGCCTGGTGGTCGTCCTTCTTGCGATCTACGCCGCCAACCTGTTCGGTCCGCCGCCGGAAAGCACGACGGCGATCGCGTGGGTCGGCCACGCGCAGTGGCTGCTCGTCCTATGGGGCTACTGGATCGACAGGCACCGCACCGCCTAGGCGTGCAGCCCCGCCAGAACCCGGATGTGCTGCACGGCGCTGCGGCCGAGCGCTGACAGCGAATAGCCGCCCTCGAGCATGGAGACCATCCGGCCGCCGGCGAAGCGCTCGGCGACATCGGCGATCTGCTGCGTAACCCAGGCATAGTCGGCGTCGGAGAAGCGCAGCATCGCCATGTCGTCCTCGACGTGCGCGTCGAAGCCGGCGGAGAAGAGCACGAGCTGCGGCTTGAAGCTTTCGAGCGCCGGCATCCACGCCTCCCGCACCGCCTCGCGGAATTCGCGCGAGCCCGATCCCGCCTCGAGCGGCACGTTGCACATGTTGCGCGCCGGGCTCTCGGTCCCGCTGTAGGGATAGAACGGATGCTGGAAGGTCGAGGCCATCAGCACGTGCTCGTCGTCCTCGAAGATGTCTTCCGTGCCGTTGCCGTGATGCACGTCGAAATCGATGATCGCCACCCGGTCGATGCCGTGCGCTTCGATGGCGTGGCGCGCCGCCACCGCGACGTTGTTGAAGATGCAGAAGCCCATGGCGCGCGTCCGGCAGGCGTGATGCCCGGGCGGCCGCACGGCGCAGAACGCCGTCTTCACCTCGTCCTTCAGCACGAGGTCGGTGGCGAGCACCGCCGCCCCGGCCGCGCGCAGGGCGGCCTGCAGGGTATGCGGATTCATCGCCGTGTCCGGATCGAGGTGCACGGTGCCCTCGCTCGGCGCGGCGTCCTGGATCGCGCGCACGTACTCGATCGGGTGCACGCGCGCGAGCTGCTCCTCGGTGGCGAGCGGCGGCTCATAGCGCTGTAGATATTGCGCGACGCCGGACGCGATCAATTGATCCTCGATGGCGGCGAGGCGCGCCGGCCGCTCCGGATGGTAGGCGCCCATGTCGTGCCTGAGGCAATCGGCATGCGTCAGGAAGGCGGTCCGCATGACGATTGATCATATCGCATCGAGTACAATCGCCGCATGCTCCTGAAGAAGGCCGAGGTGCAACTGCAGAGCGTGCTGCAGGGCCCGATCGACCGCACGGTCGAAGCGGCGAGCCGCATCATCCTCGGCAAGGAGCACCAGGTCCGGCTCGCGCTCGCCTGCCTGCTCGCGCGCGGTC
>DATDCR010000246.1:0-1676 GCA_036524215.1 Burkholderiales bacterium | reverse complement strand
CCGCTTACAAGAAAGACCACCAGCAGATGTGCAGATTGATGGGGAATCCCGCCGATCTCGCGTCGTGCGTTCAGCAGAAGGATGCCCTGAACGGGTACATCGCCATGCTCACCCAGCCGAAGAGCCACACCGTCATTGGCGGGTTCATGAAAGGCGATGAGGCGACGCTCGATGTCGCGTACACCTTCGCCTCCGCCCCGCAGTCGACCGGGTTTGTCGTCATGAAAAAAACCGGCGGGAAATGGGTCATCTCGCAGTTCGGCGGCTCCGGATCAGGCAGCGTCAGCGCCAAGGCAAGCGGGCAGGCCGACCTGGCGAGCGCGTCCGTTTCCGGAAGCGCCAGCGCCAGCTCGGGCGCAGGCGCCGACGCAGGCGAGTTCGCCATCATCCAGATATCGCCGAACACGCAGAAGTACGCCGGCAAGTGTCCCGCCACCGTCACCTACAAAGCCAACATCACCTTCAAGATGCCCGTGCCCGACGCCATGAGCTATCACTGGGAACGCAGCGACGGGACCAGGACCCCGGATAAGAAGGTCGCTCCGCCGCGCACCGGCCATCTGTCGATCAGCGAATCCTGGAGAGGCGGGAAGCCGGGAGAGGAGCAGACCGTCTCCATGCGATTCGTCGCCGAGGCGAACGGCGCCATGATGGTGCAGGACCCGCCTGGCGTTCAGGTGGCCTGCAAGTAACGCAAGCTCAGCTCGTGGCGTGCGCGGCGAGCACGTCGGCCACGCAGGCGGTGAGCCGCTTCGCGTAGTCGAGGTGCAGGAACTCGTTCGGGCCATGCGCGTTGGAATGCGGTCCCAGCACGCCGGTGATCAAGAACTGCGCCTTGGGGAATTTCTCTCCGAGCATGGCCATGAACGGGATCGTGCCGCCTTCGCCCATCCACATCGCCGGCTTGCCGTAATGCTTTTGCGACGCGGCGTTTACCGCCGCGTCTAGCCAGCCTGCCGTCGCCGGCGCATTCCAGCCGCTTGCCGCCTGTCCGTATTCGAACGTCACATGGGCCCCATACGGCGGGTCGTTTTCCAGCAGCGCCTTCATGCGACGCGCGGCGCGCTCGGCGTCCACGGTCGGCGGCAGGCGCAGCGAGAGCACGAGCTGTGTGCGTGGGCGCAGCACATTGCCGGCGCTGGCGGGGGCGGGCAGCCCATCGGCGCCGGTGATCGATAGCATTGGCCGCCAGGTGCGGTTGAGGATCAGATCGCCGACCTCGCTCGCCATCGGGCGCATGCCGGGGACGAATGGAAACTTGCGCCACACCTCCTCGCCCAGCACCTGCGCGGCGCGCTGCGCCTGCGTCTTGCGCTCGGACGGAATGTCGGCATGGAAGGCGCGGTCCGCCACGGCGCCGGTCTGGGCTGCGTCGATGCGCTCGAGCAGTGCGCGCGCAATGCGGAAGCTCGAGGCCACGACGCCGCTTGCATCTCCCGAATGCACGCCCTCGCTCAGCACCTCGACCGTCAGCACGCCGTTGACGAGGCCGCGCAGCGAGGTCGTGCCCCAAAGCTGCGCGTAATTGCCGCAACCGGAATCGAGCGCGACGACGAACGACGGCGTGCCGATACGCGGGGCCAGGGCCTCGAGGTAGGGCGGCAGGTCGAAGCTGCCGCTCTCTTCACAGCACTCGATGAGCATCACGCATCTGCGATGCGGCCGCTTCGTTTCGT
>DATDCR010000245.1:0-1508 GCA_036524215.1 Burkholderiales bacterium | reverse complement strand
GAGAAATCCCGCGACGGACTGCTTCACATGCTTGGTGATGCCGTAGGTCGAGGCATGCGCGCGGTGCGCGGTGCCGAAGGCGTCGTTGACGTACACGTCGGTGAAGGCGGCCAGCGCTTTTGAAAACGCTTCATCGTTCTTTTCCTCTTCCGGATGGAAGCGCAGATTCTCAAGCAGCAGCACGTCGCCGGGCCGCATGCCCTGGACCAAGTGCTCGACATCGGGGCCGATGCAGTCCTTCGCGAACTTGACCTCCTTGTTCAGGAGACGGTTCAGCCGCAGCGCGACCGGCGAAAGACTGAACTTCGGATTGGGCTTTCCCTTGGGCCGCCCGAGGTGCGAGGCGAGGATGACCTTGGCGCCCGCGTCGAGCGCGTAGTTGATCGTCGGGAGGGTCGAGCGGATCCTGCCGTCGTCGGTGATGTTGCCGTTCTCGTCGAGCGGCACATTGAAGTCCGCGCGGATGAATACCCGCTTGCCCTTGAGGTCGACTTTTTCGATGGTCTTTTTGTCCATGATCACCTTCGGTGAAAATTCCAAATAACAAGCATCAAATCCCAAATAAAATCCAATGATCAAGCATCAGGTCCCAAACGTTTCGGAAATTGCTTTTTTGGAATTTGTAATTTATTTGAAATTTGTCCTTTGATATTTGGTGCTTATCCTTACAACCCTTTCTTCGCCACCAGGATCGCGAGGTCGCGGAGCCGGTTCGAGTAGCCCCACTCGTTGTCGTACCAGGAGATCACCTTCACCATGGTGCCTTCCATCACGCTCGTGAGCGCGGCGTCCACGATGGAGGAGTGCGGGTTGCCCTTGAAGTCGATCGAGACGAGCGGCGCTTCCTCGAACTGCAGGATGCCCTTGAGCTTGCCCTCGGCAGCCGACTTGAGCGCGGCGTTCACTTCTTCCTTCGTGGTCTTCTTCGAGACCTCGAACACCACGTCCACGACCGACACGTTCGGCGTGGGCACGCGGAGGGACATGCCGTCGAGCTTTCCTTTCAGCTCCGGCAGCACGAGCGCCACGGCCTTGGCCGCGCCGGTCGAGGTCGGGATGATGGACATGCAAGCGGCGCGCGCCCTGCGCAGGTCCTTGTGCGGCAGGTCGAGCAGCTTCTGGTCGTTGGTGTAGGAGTGGATCGTGTTCATGAGGCCGTGCACGATGCCGAAATTCTCATGCACCACCTTGGTGAACGGCGCGAGGCAGTTCGTGGTGCAGGATGCGTTCGAGATGATGTGGTGCTTCGCCGGATCATAGGTGTGCTCGTTTACGCCGATCACGAAGGTCGCGTCCGGGTCCTTGGCGGGCGCGGAGATGAGGACCTTCTTGGCGCCGGCGGTCAGGTGCTTGCCCGCGTTCGCCTTGTCCAGGAACAGGCCCGTGCACTCCAGCGCGATGTCGACCTTCAGGTCCTTCCACGGCAGCTCGGCCGGGTCCTTCTTTGCCGATACGGCGATCTCTTTCCCGTCCACGATGATCTTGCCGTCGCCGGCCTTCACGTCATG
>DATDCR010000244.1:0-19678 GCA_036524215.1 Burkholderiales bacterium | reverse complement strand
ACGTCGAGCGGCAGCGCGCGCCGGCTGGCTCAGAAGTGGGACCGCTGGCCCGAGATCGGCGCCTGGAGTAACGACGGACGACGGGTCATCGCCGTCGCGGACGACGGCGGCGAGAAGCCGATGTTTGCCATCGCGGCCGATTCGGGCGAAGTCACCTGCCTGAGCGCTCGCGGCGCGCACGACCATCCGGCCGTGCTAGCCGACGGGCGCATCGCGGTGGTGCGCTCGAGCCTGATCGATGCTCCCGAGTGCTACGTGGTCGCGCCGGAGGCGAACGCGACGCCGAAGCCGCTCGCGCGCCTCTCCGGATTCGAGCCCGCTTCGAATTGGGCCGAGCTCGAGAGCTTCACGACGCGCTCCACCGACGGCACGCCGATCCAGAGCTTCCTCGTCAAGCCCAAAGGGGCGAAGGAACGCCTGCCGCTCGCCTTCTGGATCCACGGCGGGCCGATCGGCATGCACGGCGACGGCTGGCACTGGCGCTGGAATCCCCTGCTGCTGGTCGCGAAGGGTTACGCCGTGGCGCTGCCCAATCCGCGCGGCTCGACCGGCTTCGGCCAGGAATTCGTGCAGGGCATCTGGGGCAACGTCTGGGGAGAACAGTGCTATGACGACCTGATGGCGGTCGCCGATGCGCTGTGCGAGCGATCCGATATCGATCCGAGCCGCACCATGGCGATGGGCGGCTCTTTCGGCGGCTACATGACGAACTGGGTCGGCACGCAGACCGATCGCTTCAAGTGCCTCATCACGCACGCGAGCATCGCGACGATGGCGCAGTTCACGGGCGTCACGGACCATCCGGCCTGGTGGTACCTCGAGATGGGCGGCGAGAACCCCTACGCCGATCCCGAGCGCTTCGACCGTTACGCGCCGCTACGGCACGTGCGCAAGTGGAAGTCGCCGACCCTCATCATCCACGGCGAGCGCGACTACCGCTGCCCGGTGAACGAAGGGCTGAATCTCTTCGAGGCGCTGCAGTACCACGGGGTGCCGAGCGAGCTGCTGGTGTTCCCCGACGAGAACCACTGGATCCTCAAGCCGCGCAATATCGTCGCCTGGTACGAGGCGGTGATCGGCTTCATCGGGAAACACCTGGGCCGCTGAGCCGCCAGGGCGCGCCGGCGGCGTCACGGCAGGCGCCGAAGCGAAACGGCAGCCCCTCTCGTCCGGGCGTGAGGAAGCGCAGGTCGACGAACCACGCGCAGGTCGAGCCCTGGCTCATGCCGTCGAAGGCGGGCTCCTCCGCGAACCAGCGGAAAAAGCCGAGCGCGTCGGAGTTCCACGCGTCTTTCACCAGCGCCTGGTCGGTCTCGCCGTAACGCGTGCGCGCGACCCAGATCGCCTGGTCGAGCGGCAGGTAGGGCGCGTCGATGCGCGCGATGAAGCCATCGCCCGGCCGATATGGTCGCGGCTCCCTGCGCACCAGGTTGATGTGGGCGAAGTAGTGCCGCTCCGCGTCGCTCACGAACACCGTCCAGTTGAAGGGCGTCGGCGGGCGCGGCTGCGCGTCGATGCGCGCGTTCGCCAGGCCATGCGCTTCGGCATAGCGCTCGGCGAACTCCACGGCGTGCTGGCGCTGCAGGTACTGGAAGCCGACGTAGGCCGCGAGCAGGGCGAGCGCCGTCATCGCCGGCACGCGCGACCGGTATTGGAAGGCGGACAGGATGAGCCCGATGACGATGATGCCGCTGAACCAGAGATCGATGATGAAGGTGGTGCCGATGCCGGCGCGCCAGTCCGACAACGGTGCGAACACCATGGTGCCGTAGCTCGTGATGACATCGCCGGCGATGTGCGCGCCGATGCCGAGCACGCAGACGCCGTAGAGCGCTCGCCAGCCGCGCGGCTCGCGCAGGACGAAGGCGAGCAGCCAAGCGAGCGCAAGCGCCCACGCCGGCAGCATCAGCAGCGAATGCGTCACGCCGCGGTGGTGCATCAGGTACTGCACCGGCCCGGCGAACCCCATCACGAAATCCAGGTCCGGCGCGGCGCAGGCCAGAAAGCCTGCCGCGACCCGGCGGGGAATCGACCGCGGTGCTGCATCTTCCGCGGCCGTCGCTCTTGCGAGCAGCGCCCCCGAAAGCGCGTGCGTCAGCGTATCCAACTAGAAAATGGTGACAGTCACCATTTCCCGGAGCTGCTCTACGCGGCCTGCTTCTTCCGCTGCGCGTCCTTCGCGTGCATCTGCGCGTAGGCGCCATGCGCGGCCGCTTCGGCATCGCCGACATGCACTGCAAGTCCCATGTCGGAGAGCACCGAGCCGAGCGCCGACAGGCAGAGCATCACGTTGTCGGGCCGGCAGCTGTAGCCCATCAGGCCGATGCGCCAGATCTTGCCGGCGAGCGGCCCGAGGCCGGCGCCGATCTCGATGCCGAACTCGCCCAGCAGGGTCTTGCGCACCTCGGCTTCGTTGACGCCTTCCGGGCAGCGCACGGCGTTCATCTGCGGCAGCTGGTATTGCTCGGCGACTAGGAACTTCATGCCCATCGCCTCGAGGCCCGCCTTGAGCGCGACGTGATGGCGGTAGTGCCGCGCCCAGCAGTTCTCCAGCCCTTCCTCGCGGATCAGCAGCAGCGCCTCGTGCAGAGCGAAGAGCCCGTTCGTCGGCGCCGTGTGGTGATAGGTGCGCGTGGTCGCGCCCCAGTAGCCCAGCAGCAGGTTCATGTCCATGAACCAGCTGTGGATCTTGTCCTTGCGCTTCTTCACCCGCTCGACCACGCGCTCGGAGAAGGACACCGGCGAAAGGCCCGGCGTGCACGACAGGCACTTCTGGCTCGCCGAGTAGATGGCGTCGATCTCCCACTCGTCGACCTTGACCGCGGTGCCGCCGAGCGACGTGACGGCATCGACGATCACCAGCGCGCCGTGCTTGTGCGCGATCTGCGTCAGGGTCTTCGCGTCCGACTGGCAGCCGGTCGAAGTCTCTGCGTGGACGAAGGCGACGACGCCCACGTCCTTGTTCTTCTTCAGCGCGTCCTCGACCTTCTGCGGATCGACCGGCTCGCCCCACTTGTCCTCGATCAGGATCGGCGTGCCGCCGGCGCGCACCACGTTCTCCACCATCCGTCCGCCGAACACGCCGTTCTGGCACACGATCACCTTGTCGCCCGGCGCCACCATGTTGACGAAGCAGAACTCCATGCCGACCGAGCCCGGACCGGAAAGCGGGAAGGTGAGCGGGTTCTTCGTCTGGTAGACGTAGCGCAGCAGCGACTTCAGCTCCTCCATCATCTCGACGAAGACCGGATCGAGATAGCCGATGGCGGGCTGGCTCATGGTGGTCAGCACGCGCGGATGAATCTCCGTCGGGCCGGGCCCCATCAGGGTGCGTTGCGGGGGATGGAACGAGTGGATGCGCTTCGCAGGCGCGTACTGGGTCATGGGATCACTCTCTTGGAGACCAAAGGGAACGTTGTGGGGCCGCGATTTCACGCGGACCGGATTCTTGGCGCTGGCTTCGTGGATGACCTCGAGCGCGCTGATGCGACCCTGCGTGACGCGCTCGACCTCGCCCGCCCAGCGGGCGGGCACATAGCCGGTCTTCACCCAGTTGTGGACGACGGCGCGATCGAGATGGAACGCGCGCGCGACGTCGGCTTGCGAGCCGAACATCTCTACGAGGCGCTCCGCGCAGTTCATGCGAAAAGTTTAGGCTGTCAAAGCTAGTTTGACAACCTGCATTTTCCTGCACCTTGGGGGCGGTAAACTAGACCCGCGGCCCAACACCCAGTACAGGAACCCCTGCCATGGACTTCGACAAGACGATGCCGATCCGGCCGCTGAAACCGGCGGCGGAAAAAGAACAGCGAAAAGACTCGCCGCCGAAGGACGAGCCGACGATGCCCATCGCCAAGGGGCAGCCTGCACCTGCGGTGCCGAAAGCCGCGACGCCAGCGCCTGCCGCTCCACCGGCCAAGGCACAGCCGGTTGCACCCAAGCCGGCGGCAGTCGCGATGGAGACGCCGAAACCCGAGACCGCGGCGGACGCCTGGCTCACCCTGCTTGCAGCTCGCGGCGTCGAGTACCTCTTCGCCAACGGCGGCACGGACTTCGCCCCGGTCGTCGAGGCTTGCGCGAAGGGACAGAAGCTCGGCTGGAAGCTGCCGCAGGTCGTGATCGTGCCCCACGAGAACATGGGCGTGGCGATGGCCCACGGCTACACGATGATCACCGGCCGACCGCAGGCAATGATGGTGCACGTCGGGGTCGGCACGGCGAACGCGATGAACGGCCTCATCAACGCGTCGCGGCAGAACGTGCCGATCCTCTTCACCGCCGGCCGCACGCCGATCACCGAATCGGGCGCGCTGCCGGCGGCGCGCAACAACTACATCCACTGGGCGCAGGAGCATTTCGACCAGGGCGCGATGCTGCGCGAGTTCGTGAAGTGGGATTACGAGCTGCGGCATGCCGAGCAGGTGGAGACGGTGATCGACCGCGCGCTCGCCATCGCGAAGAGCGAGCCGCAGGGACCGGTCTACGTCACGCTGCCGCGAGAAATCCTCGCTTCGCCGATCGGCAAGGACCCATCGGCGGCGACGACGATCGCGCCGGCCACGCCGCCGGCGCCCGATGCGGCCGCGCTCGAAGAGGCGGCGAAGCTCCTCGGCCACGCCCGGCACCCGCTCCTCATCACCGCGAACGGCGGCCGCACGATCGAATCGTCGCGCGCGATCGAGCATCTCGCGCAGGCGCTCGCGGTGCCGGTGATTCATTACCGGCCGCGCTTCCTCGCGCTCTCCACCGAGCACCCGATGCATTGCGGCTGGGATCCGCACGCGCTTCTCAAGGAAGCGGACGTCGTGCTGGTGGTCGACTGCGACGTGCCGTGGATCCCGAAGGAAGGCGCGCCGAAAGCCGATGCGAAGGTGATCCACATCGGCCCCGATCCGCTCTTCGCGCGCTATCCGTTGCGCGGCTTCCGCACCGACATCGCGCTCACCGGCGCCCTCGCGCCGACGCTGGAAGCGCTCTGGCGCGCCGCGCAGAAACAGGCGCCGTCGACGAAGGCGATCGAAGAGCGGCGCAAGGCGGTCGGCACCCTGTCGACCGAGGTCAGGGCAAAGGCGCGCGGCGGCTTCGATCCGATGCCCTCCTCGATCACGGGCAAGTGGCTCTCGGCCTGCATGAACCGGCTGCTCGACGGGCAGACGATCCTCGTCAACGAGTATCCGACCGTGCTCGAGGAGATGACGATCCGCGAGCCGATGCGCTACTTCGGCAACGCGTCGGCGGGCGGCCTCGGCTGGGGCATCGGCGCCGCGCTCGGGGCGAAGCTCGCCTCGCCCGACAAGACGGTGGTCTGCGCGCTCGGCGACGGCGCGTACATGTTCGGCAACCCGACCGCGGCGCACTACGTCTCCGAGGCGATGAAGCTGCCGGTGCTCTTCATCATCGCCAACAACGCGCGCTGGGCCGCGGTGCACCGCTCGACCCTCGCCACCTACCCGAAAGGGTTTGCTTCCCAGACCAAAGAACCCCCGTTTGCGACGCTCGAGCCTTCGCCGCGTTTCGAGCACGTGATCCGCGCCTCCGGCGGCCACGGCGAGGCGGTGACCGAGCCGAAGGAGCTGATGCCCGCGCTCGAGCGCGCGCTGAAGATCGTGAAGGACGAGAAGCGCCAGGCGCTGGTCAACGTCCGGATCGAAGCAGGCTACGTCAAGACGAGCTGACCGTCGTGCGTCCGGGCGCCTTTGAGACGCGGATCGGATCGATCAGCATCTTCGAGTTGGGCACGAGCACGCGCTCGGCCTCGGCCTCGAGCTCGGTGTAGCGAAGGTTGACTTGCGCGACGCGGCCGGCGAGGCCGCCGACGTCGATGCGGTCGCCGACCTCGAAAGGCCGGTAGAGCAGGATCAGCACGCCGGCGAGCACGTTGGCGATGCTGTCCTTCAGCGCAAAGCCGAGCGCGAAGCCGGTCAGGCCCAGGCTCGCGACGATGCCGGTGATGTTGACGCCGAGCGTGCCGAGCGCGGTGACGAAGCCGAGCACGACGAGCGCGATGCGCGCGATGCTGGCGAGCAGCTCGGCGAGGGGGCCGTGCGCCCGCGTGTGGCCGATGAGCCGCAGCACGGCAAAGTGGACAAGGCGCGAAAGGACGAGGAACAGCACGACCAGGCCGATCGCGACGGCGACGGTCGGCGCCCACACGACGGCTTGCGCAATGAGCTCCTGGCGCAGCTCTTCCATCCCGAAGGCTGCTGCAATCTACAGGCCTGCGTTACTTCGCGGAGGAGAACCCGACTCGGCCGACCAGCGGCAGCTTGATGCCGGAGCCGCTCGCGCCGAAGCTGAGGCCGAGGAAATTGAGCTCGAAGCCTTCGACGGGCCCGGCGGCAACCCCCAGCAGGCCGGCCAGGGTGAGCTGGAAGCCGCTTCCGCTCGGCGCGGTGGAGACGAACCTGCTGCCGATGTAGTCCTTGCCCACGGCCGTCGCCGGCAGGTCGACCTTCAGCTCGGGCACGGTGCGCGCGACCCATGCGGTGAAGGTGTTCGAGTTCGGTCCCGGCCATAGGGTATAGGTGCTGGCGTAGGGGTAACTGCGCGCAGCGCGGTCGATGCGCGCGATGAGCTCGTCGACGCCCGCGCCGCGCTTGTCCGCGTAGAGCTCGGCTTCCGAACCGAACCATGGCGCGTCGGGCTGGCGCTCGCGCACGACGAGCGCGCTGTCGGACCAGCGCAGCCGCCAGCCGATGATCTCGTACACCGTCCACGACGGCGCATCGGTCGGCTTCACGGCGATCCACGTGTGCACGCCGAAGAGTCCTTTGACGCCCATCGTGCGCGCACCGTAGACCTGCACAACCGCTTCGCGTGTCGTCGCCGGATCGGGCGCAAGGCCGCCCGCGCTCGACTGCGCGGCGAGGCCGGCCAAGGCGGCCAGGGCGGCGAGGCGCAGGTAGCGATGGATGCGCGGTGCGGTCATGCGAGGGATTCTAGGCGTCCTTCCATGACGGAAATCAGACGCAATATCGCGCGATGCGTAGGCGCGTCGACACGGCGGCGCTTTGCGATGTGCAACAACGCGCCTGTGAGCGCATCGATCTCCGTGCGCCGCTTTGCCTCGATGTCCTGCAGCATGCTCGAGCGATTGCCGCCGGTGGCCGCCGCGACTTTCTTCACGTAGGCGATCGCCGTGCGCTCGGAGAGGCGCAGCGCCTTTGCCGCCTCGCGCGCGAGCGCTTCGACGATGGAGAAATACGGCGGCTCGAGCGCCTCGCCGTTGCGAATGCGGAACAGTGCGGTCACCGGATTGATGCAGACGTTCGCCAGCAGCTTGCGATGCCGCACTGCATCGATGTCCGCAACGACACGCGAGCGCAGCCCGGCACGACGCAGTTGCGCAGCGAGCGTGTCGAATCCCGACGGCAGGAATGTCTCGCCCGTAGTGATGGCTACAACTGTCGATCCCTTGCGATAGGCGCCGGCGGTCGAGACGCCCTGCGGCACTCGCTCGATGAGCCCGTTCTGCAGCGAGAGCACTTGCCTTGCGTTCATACGATGAGCGATGCGCAGCGCCGCAGGCGTGTCATAAGCCTTGACCAGAATGACGACGAGATCGGCGCGTGGCAGCGCCGCAGGCCCGAAGGCGCTCGGGCGAAAGACCTTGTTGCCGACGCGCACGCCCCGGCGCAGCTCTCGCGCGCGGGCCGCGCTGCGTGCAATGACCGCGGTGGGGGTGACGCGCGAAAGGGCGCTTGCATACAGCAGGCCCAGCGCTCCCGGCCCGACGATGGCGACCGGGAAGTGCTCCCTAGCCGCCCCCATTGCCGTTCAAGCAGCTTCTAGCTTCCATAGAGGCGTTTCAGGACCTCGTCCTTGATGGAGAAGGCGTGGTTCTGCGATGGGAAAGCGCCGCTGCGCACTTCCTCGGCGTAGTGCGCCACGGCGTCGCGCATCGCGTTGCCGGCTTCCGTATAGCGCTTGACGAAGGTCGGCGTGAAGCCGCTGAACATGCCGACCAGGTCGTGGAAGACGAGGACCTGCCCGTCGCAGTCGGCGCCGGCGCCGATGCCGATGGTGGGAATCCTGATGCGCTCGGTGATGAGCTTGGCCAGCCCCGCCGGCACGAGCTCCAGCACGACGCCCCAGCAGCCGGCGGCTTCGAGCGCCTGCGCACCTTCGAGGATGCGGCGCGCCGCTTCCTCGTCCTTCCCCTGCAGGCGATAGCCGCCGAGCGCCGAGGCGGTTTGCGGCGTAAGGCCGACATGGCCGAGGACCGGCACGCCGGCGCGCACGAGCGCCTCCACGATCGGCGCGACCTCGACACCGCCCTCCAGCTTCACCGAGTCGGCGCCCGCGTCCTTCATCAGTCGAGCCGCGTTGGCGAGCGCCTGCTCCGGCGTCGCGTACGAAAGGAAAGGCAGGTCGCCGATCAGGAAGGCTTGCGGCGCACCGCGCCGCGCGGCGCGGGTGTGATGCACCATGTCTTCCATGGTCACCGGGACCGTGGAGTCGTAGCCGAGCACCACGTTGCCGAGCGAATCCCCGACCAGGATGAGCTCGACGCCCGCTTCGGCCACCAGCTTCGCCGTCGGATAGTCGTACGCGGTGAGCATCGCAAGGCGCTGGCCCTTCGTGCGCTTCAGCTCGAGGACGGTGGGCTTTTTCATTTCAGCGCCGAGAAATCGTAGAGATTGCGATCCAGGAGATGTGACGGCCGCACCTCGCCGAGCGCGCGCACGATAGACTCGATGCGGCCGGGATGGCGCCTGCGCCATTCGGCGAGCATCTCGCCGATGAGCTTGCGCTGCAGGTTGTCCTGCGAGCCGCAGAGCGTGCACGGAATGATCGGGAAGGCCTTCAGCTCGGCGTAGGCAGCCAGGTCCTCTTCGGCGACGTAGGCGAGCGGACGGATGACGACGTGCTTCCCGTCGTCGGAGCGAAGCTTGGCCGGCATGGCCTTCATCTGGCCGCCATGGAAAAGGTTGAGGAAGAAAGTGGCGAGGATGTCGTCGCGATGATGGCCGAGCGCGATCTTCGTCGCGCCCAGCTCGCCGGCGACGCGATAGAGGGCGCCGCGCCGCAGGCGCGAGCAGAGCGAGCACATAGTCGCCCCTTCGGCCACCACGCGCTTCACGACCGAGTACGTGTCCTGCTCGACGATGTGAAAGGGCACGCCGCGCGAGGCGAGGTAAGCCGGCAGCACTTCGGCCGGAAAGCCGGGCTGCTTCTGGTCCAGGTTCACGGCCACCAGCTCGAACGCGACCGGGGATTTTTCCTTCAGGCAAAGAAGGATGTCGAGCAGCGCGTGGCTGTCCTTGCCGCCGGAGAGGCACACCATGACGCGGTCGCCGGCCTCGATCATGCCGAAGTCGGCGATCGCCTCGCCGACCTGGCGGCGCAGCCGCTTGGCGAGCTTGCCCGCCTCGTAATCGGTCTTGCGTCTGTCGATGCGAACCGCGTGAACCGCCATGGAAGCCCTAGAGGTGGATGGAGCGCCCGCCGTCGACCGCGAGGATCTGGCCGGTGACGTAGCCGGCGCAGGCGAGGAAGTGTACCGCCTGCGCGATGTCGTCGGGACTGCCGATGCGCCCGAGCGGCGTGGTGGCGATGATGCGGCTTCGCTCTTCGGGCGCGAACTGGCCGTCGTCGGGCCACTGGATGGCGCCCGGCGCCACCCCGTTGACGCGCACGGCCGGCGCGAGCTCGAGCGCGAGCGAGCGCGTGAGCGCGGCGAGGCCGCCTTTGGCGATGCTGTACACGGGATAGCCCTTCAGCGGACGCTCGGCGTGGATGTCGACCACGTTCACGATCGAGCCGCCGTTTTTCGCCAGCTCCGGCGCCGCTTCCTGCGCGATGAAGAGCGGCGCGCGCAGGTTGGAGCCGACGAGCTCCTCCCAGTGCGAGGCCTCGATCTGCCCCACCGGCACCGGGAAGAAGCTCGACGCATTGTTGACCAGCAGGTCGAGGCGGCCGAAGGCATCGCGCGCGGCGGCGACGAGCGCCCGCGGGGCGATGGGCGCGAGGAGCTCCGCCTTCACCTTGGCGGCGCTCTTTGGCCGCAGCGCGTTCAGCTCGCCTTCCAGCTTCGCCGCATCGACGTCGGAATCGCGGTAATGGATGAGAACGTTCGCGCCGGCGGCGTGCAGGCGGCGCACGATCGCGGCGCCGACGCGGCGGCCGCCGCCGGTGACGAGCGCGCTTTTTCCCTCGAGCGACTCAGCCATGGTCGCGGGAATTCTAGGGTAGATTGCGCGCATGCCGGCGCGCCGCCGCATCCTCGACGAGATCGCCGCCGGCGGCGGCTGGATGTCATTCGCGCGCTACATGCAGCTCGCGCTCCACGAGCCGGGCATCGGCTACTACGCGAGCGGCGCACGCAAGTTCGGCCCGCGCGGCGACTTCGTCACGGCGCCGGAGCTGGGCGCGCTTTTCGGGCGCACCCTCGCCCGCCAGCTGAAGGGCTTCGACTGCATCGTCGAGCTCGGCGCCGGCACCGGCGCGCTCGCCGAGGTGCTGCTCGGGGAGCTGAAGTGCGATTACCTGATCCTCGAGACCAGCGGCGAGCTGCGCGCCCGGCAGCAAGCGCGCCTGGGCGGGCGCATTCGCCACATCGACCGCCTGCCCGAGCGCTTGCGCGGCGCGCTGATCGCGAACGAGGTGGTCGATGCGATGCCGGTGCACATGGTGCATTGGACCGACCAGGGCATCATGGAGCGCGGCGTCTCGGCCGGCTTCACGTGGCTGGATCGCCCGGCGAGCGGCGCGCTGCTCGAAGCGGCAACAGAGATCGACGTGCCGCGGCCCTACATCAGCGAGGTGGGGCTGGCCGGCCGGGCGTGGATGCGCGCGGTAGCCGAATCGCTCGACCAGGGCATCGCCCTCGTGATCGATTACGGTTTTCCGCGCCGCGAGTACTACCACCCGCAGCGTTCGGCCGGCACCCTCATGTGCCATTACCAGCACCAGGCGCATGCCGACCCGTTCGCGCGTCCCGGCGAGGAAGACATCACCGCGCACGTGGACTTCACCGCGCTCGCCGAGGCCGCGCACGAGGCGGGCGCCGAGGTCCTCGGCTACGCCACGCAGGCCCAGTTCCTCGTCAACTGCGGCATCACCGACGTCCTCGCCGAGACGAACGCGGAGAATGCGCTGCACTACGCCCCCATCGCCTCGCAGGCGCAAAAGCTCCTCTCGCCGGCGGAGATGGGCGAGCTCTTCAAGGTTCTCGCCATCGGACGCGGTGCAACAGGCCCACTTGTTGGCTTCACGCGCGGCGACCGCTCGCATACGCTTTAGCCGATGCGCTACGTGCTTTTCGCCGCGCTCCTGGCCGCGTCGACGGCCCCGGCCGATGAGCTCGCCGAGGCGAAGAAGCGCTGGGCCGAAAGCCCGCACGGGCCGCTCCTCGAGCGCATCCTGCCGCCGACTTTCCAGGCGCGCGACCTGCCCGCGCCCGACTCGCCCGGCGCCCGGCTCACGCTGCGCTATTGCGTGCAATGCCACAACCTGCCGAACCCCGCGATGCACCACGCCGCGAAATGGCCGGCGATCGTCGATCGCATGGTGAAGCGCATGCAGGGCCGCGGCAACCTCGGCACGCTGATGAGCGACATGATGGCCGGCGTGCAGGCGCCGAGCGACGAAGAGGCCCGCCTGCTGGTGCGCTATCTCGGGCAGCATGGCCAGCGGCCGATCGAAAGCAGCCGCTACCCGGACCTTTATCGGCCGGCCGGCGAGGCCTTCCGCATCGCCTGCAGCCAGTGCCATGTGCTGCCGGATCCGCGGCGCCATACCGCGACGGAATGGCCGGCGGTCGTCGCGCGCATGCAGGAGAACATGGCGTGGATGAACCGCGTGGTCGGCTCCAAACCGGATCCCGACGAGCCGCAGCTGCGAGTCGAAGAGATCAACGGCTTCCTCGTGAAGCACGCACGCCGATGACGCTGCGCCGCGTGCCGCTGCGCCGGCGCCTCCTCTGGCTCGCCGCCGCGGGCATCGTGCCGCTCGCCGTCATTTCCGGCATCGGCCTCGCCGCGCTCGTGCACCAGCAGCGCGTGCAGGCGGAGCGCGCCGGCATCGAGATCACGCGCGCCCTCTCCACCGCCGTGGATGCCGAGCTGCAGCGCTCGATCTCGGTGCTGGAGGCGCTCGCTTCCGCGCCTTCGCTCGAGCGCGGCGACCTGCGCGCTTTCCGCGAAGCCGTGCAGCGCATGATGCAGAACAATGCCGGCTGGCTCACCGTCATCCTCGCCGATCGCAGCGGCCGGCAGGTGTTCAATACGCGCTTTCCGTTGGGCAGCGAGCTGCCGATGATCATCGAGCGCGACAGCTTCGAGGCGATATTGCAGCTGCAGCGGCCGGTGATCGGCAATCTCGCGCGCGGCCCCGGCACGCAGCCCGCCGTGGCGGTGCGCGTGCCCGTCTGGCGCAACGGCGAGATGCAGTACGTGCTGACCGCTGCCGTGAAGCCGGACGGCATCCTCGAGGTCATCAACCGCCAGCGCGTGCCGCCCGACTGGGTGGTGTCGGTGTTCGATGCGAAGAACATGCGCGTCGCGCGCTCGCGCCAGCACCGTGAATATCTCGGCTCGGCCCCGGCGCCGAGCCTGCTCGCCCTGATGGAGCGCCAAGGGCCGGAGGGTTCGGGCGTGACCTACGCGCTGGAAGGCAATGCGGTCTACACCGCCTACAGCCGGTCCGCCGAGACCGGCTGGACCGTCGCCATCGGCGTGCCGCCGTCCTTCGTCGAAGCGAGTGCGGTGCGCTCGCTCGCCGTCTTCGGCGGCGGCCTGATTCTTTCGCTCGTGCTCGCCGTCCTCGCCGCGCTCGCCGTCGGCCGCAGCATCACGCGGCCGATGGACCGGCTGCGCAGCGCGGCGCAGGCGCTCGGCCGCCGCGAGGCGCTCGAGCTGCCGCAGACGCCGATCACCGAGATCCGCCAGGTCGCCGATTCCCTCGCCGTGGCGGCCGACGAGCGCACGCGCGGCGAAGCGGAGCGCGAGCAGCTGCTCGAGCGCGAGCAGCAGGCACGCGCCATCGCCGAGGCGGCGAACCGCTCGAAGGATGAATTCCTCGCCATGCTGGGCCACGAGCTGCGCAACCCGGTGGGCGCCATCTCCAACGCCGCCCAGCTCCTCGGCGCGGCTGACGAGGAGGCCCGGGCGCACGCGCGCGCGGTCATCGGACGCCAGGTGCAGCACCTCGCCCGCATGACGGACGACCTGCTCGACGCGGCGCGCGCCATGACGGGCAAGATCGTCCTGCACCGGCAGCCGCTCGACCTCGCCGAAGCGGCCGCGCGCAGCGTGTCCACCCTGCGCGCGGCAAGTCGCAGCGCAAGCCGCCGCGTGGTGCAGCAGCTCGAGCCGGCATGGGTAGAAGCCGACCCGACGCGCATCGAGCAGATCATCGGCAACCTGCTCGGCAATGCGCTCAAGTTCACGCGCGAGGACGGCACGATCACCGTCTCGGTCTCCCGGGAGGGCAGCGATGCAGTGCTGCGCGTGATCGACGACGGGCTCGGCATGCCCGGCGATCTGGCGACGCGCGCCTTCGATCCCTTCGTGCAGGGAGAGCGGCCCCTCGACCGCTCGCACGGCGGCCTCGGCATCGGCCTGACGCTGGTGCGCCGCCTGGCCGAGCTGCACGGCGGCTCGGCGCAGGCGCACAGCGAAGGCGCGGATCGCGGCAGCGCCTTCACGATTCGCCTGCCGAGCATCATGGCGCCGCTCAAGTCGGGCGCCGAACCGGTGCGCGAAGCGCCGATTCGCTCGCGCGACGTCCTCATCGTGGAAGACAGCGAGGACGCGCGCGAGACGCTGCGCCGCCTCCTCGAGCTGCAGGGCCATCGCGTGCGCACCGCCGCCGACGGCGCGCAGGGCCTCGAGGCGATGCGAGCGGCGCCGCCGGAGATCGCGCTCGTCGATCTCGGCCTGCCGGGAATGGACGGCTACGAGCTGGCGCGCCGCGTGCACGCGGAAATAGACCCCACGCGACGGCCTTTCCTGGTTGCTTTGACCGGCTACGGCCTGCCCGAAGACCGCAGCCGCACGCGCGCCGCCGGATTCGACCTGCACCTCGTCAAGCCGGTGGACGCCGCCCAGCTCGCCGAGCTGCTCGGCAAGTAGCTACGCCGGCACCGCCATGCCGCGCACGACGGCCGGGCGCGCGCCGACCCGCTCGTACCAGCGCTTCACCTGGGGAAAGCGCTCGAGCTCGACGCGGTGCCACTCGTGGCGCGCGACCCACGGGTAGATCGCCATGTCGGCGATCGAGTATTCGTCGGCAAAATAGTCGTGCCCGGCCAGGTGGCGATCCATGACGCCGTAGAGCCGCTTCGCCTCGTTGCCGTAGCGCTCGCTGCCGTATGGGATCTCGTCCTTCTTCGCCCGCATGAAGTGGTGCGCCTGCCCGAACATCGGGCCGACGCCGCCCATCTGGAACATGAGCCACTGCAGCACCTGGTACTTCTGCCGTTGCGGAAAGAACTTCCCGCTCTTGTCCGCCAGATAGAGGAGGATGGCGCCGGATTCCATCATTGCGATCGGCTTGCCGTCCGGTCCTTCCGGATCGACGATCGAAGGGATCTTGCCGTTCGGGTTGATCTTCAGGTACTCGGGCGTGAACTGCTCGCTGTTGGTGCCGATGTTGATCTTGTGCACGCGATACGGCAGGCCGCACTCCTCGAGCATGATGGAGACCTTGCGGCCGTTCGGCGTGCTCCAGGTATAAAGTTCGATCATGTTGAAATGGCTCGTGACGTTGTTCTTGGCGCTCGCGATTCTATCGGTCGCCATGCCGCTCTTCGGGCGGATCTCGCTGGGAAGATTGCCCGGCGACTTCCGCATTCCGGTGCGCGGGCGCGTGTACTACGTGCCGTTCGCAAGCACCGTGGTGCTTTCAATCCTTGTCTGGGCGATCGGGCGCATTCTTTAGGCGCTCGGCGATCGCCGGCCCGACCCAGATCTGCGGCAGCGAGGGCGTCAGCTTCTCCTCCTTTTCGCGCCTGGCGAGCGCCTCCTTGGCGATGGCGAAGGCCTCCTCGAAGGAGCCGGTGCGCCCGAGCGCGTCGCGGAAATAGGCTTCGCCGAAGTAGGTGAACTCGCGGCCAGTCTGGCAGCCGAAGGACGACCGGTCGGGCGCCGATGCGGTGATGACGATGGTGTTCGCATCGCGCAGCGGCTCGACGAAGCCGCCGGAGTAGCAGGCCGACACCACGATCACGCGCCACTTGATGCCCGCTTCCTGCAGCATGCGGGCGAGCGCGGTCGGCGTCAGCGGCGCGAGATCGAGCGGCGGCTGCACCGCCGACAGGTGATGGTCCGGGTCGCCATGCGCGCTGACGAAAAGAAACAGCATGTCCTCGTCGCCGTTCATCGCCTCGCCGACGCGCGCCAGCGCGCGCGAAAGGTTCGTCACGCTGGCGATCGGGAATTCATCCAGCGCCTGGGCGCTGCTGATGAGCGCGATCGAGCGGCCGCCGGTACCGAAGCGCTCGTCGAAGAGCCGCCGCACGAAGCGCATTTCGCTCAGGAAGCCGGGGTGGCTCGCGTCGGGCGCGAAGCCGACGAAGTAGAGCTCGCGCACGCCGGAGCGGCCGGGGTTGATGGCGGCGAGCGCGCGCTCGATGAGTCGCCCTTGCAGGTGGAACAGCGGCTCCTCTGCGAGAGGCTCGATCGTGTCCTCATCGCCGGCCGTGTTCCAGACCTCGGTGCGCGGGAAGGCGAAGAAGCTGATGGCGATCATCGCCGTCACAGCGATCGCGGACTTCAGGACCTGCGGCCGGCGCGTGCCCATGCAAACGACGACCGCTCGCACCGACACGGCCCAGATCCAAAGGAGGAAGAGCGCGGCGGCGGCGCGCGGTTCGCCCGCGAGGCCGGCCACGGCCGGCAGCACGAGTCCGACCAGCTCGAAACAGGCGTCGCTCGCGCTGAGCGCCGTGGCGACGAGAAGCAAGCGGCCGTGGGCGCGATAGAAATGCGCCACCAGTGCCGCCGCCCCGAGGACGAGCGGGACCGCCGCCAGGTAGGCCATGATCGCCGCGGGATCGAATTCACCCTCGAAGCCGGAGCGCACGGCCGCGCTCGCCACCCACAGGGCGAAATTGAAGCCGAGCAGCACGCTGAAATGCGCGACCGAGACGCGATAGTCGAAGGCGCGTACCGGAAGGAAGATCGCGAGGCGCAGGCCCGCGAGCAGATTCCTCAGCAGAGCAACGAGCTCGAACTTCACAGCGCGCGCGCGATCGCCTGCACGCGGGCCTCGTCGACCAGGCGCCCGATGTCGGCCGGCGAAGGCGCCTGCGCGGCAATGGCGCCGGCGTCGACGGCACCGGCGGCCTGCAGGGCGCGCTCGAGCCGCGACGTGTCGATCAGCGGCACGTCGCGACGCGCCACCGCGAGGAGGTCCTCGAAGCGCTGCGGCCGCCGGAAGGCATCCACCCGCTTGAGAAGCTCGAGCAGCGCTTGCGGCGTGGCGAGGCGCGAGGCGCGCAAGGCCAGGCGGTGGCGGCAGGCAAGGAGCGCGAGCTCGCGCGCTTCGTTCGGCGCGCGCAGCCGGTCGCAGAGCGCTTCGACCTCTGTCTCCTTCAGCGGCCACGCCAGGCGCGCGAAGCGTTGCGCGAGCGAGCCTTCGAGCTTGCCGACGGCGTCGATCTCCGGCAGCAGCTTCGCCTTCAGCCCGCAGGCTTCCAGCACCTCGAACATGCGCTGCGGCTCGCGCTCCATCAGGCCGCGCGAGAACTCCTGCCAGACGCGCTCGGCGACGAGATAGTCGGTCTCGCCCGAGCGCACCATGCGGCGCATGAGCTCGAGCGTCTCCTCGGCGACGCGAAAGCCGAAGCGCGCCGCGAAGCGCGCCACCCGCAGGATGCGCACCGGGTCCTCGGCGAACGCCTCACTCACATGGCGCAATACGCCTTCCTCCAGGTCGCGCCGGCCGTTGAACGGATCGACGAGCGTGCCGTCCTCGGCCTTGGCCATGGCGTTGATCGTGAGGTCGCGCCGGCGCAGGTCGTCTTCCAGCGTGACCTCCGGCGAAGCCTGCACGCTGAAGCCCTTGTAGCCGCGTCCGCTTTTCCTCTCGGTGCGGGCGAGCGCGTATTCCTCGTGCGTCTCGGGATGCAGGAACACCGGGAAGTCCCTGCCGACCGGCTTGAAGCCCAGGCGCTCCATCTCCTCGGGCGTCGAGCCGACGACGACGTGGTCGCGGTCCTGGACCGGCAGCCCGAGCAGCTCGTCGCGCACTGCGCCGCCGACAACGTAGACCTTCACCCGCTCATTTCATCCATGGACGTCGAGCTCGGGAATGGACTCGGGCTCGCGCTCGGCCGCCTCGATCCATTCGCGCATCGCGGGCAGCGCGAGCATCGCTTCCATGTAAGCCTGGTTTCTTGCCGCGACGCCGTAGGTGCGAAAGCGCAGCACGACCGGTGCGTACATCGCATCGGCGGCAGTGAACTCGCCGAAGAGGAAGGGTCCCTTGGCCGCCGACCAGATGGCCTGGATGCGCTCGACCTCCGCCATCGCCTCGGGCGTGCGGCCCTTGCCCGCGTAGCGCTTGCGGACGTTCATGCTCATGTGCTGGCGCAGGTTGGCAAAGCCTGAGTGCATCTCGGCCGAGATCGAGCGGGCCTTGGCTCGCTCGGCCGCATCGGCGGGCCAGAGCTGCGGATGGCGCTCGGCGAGGTATTCGAGGATCGAAAGCGAGTCCCACACCACGGTGGCGCCGTCGTGCAGCACCGGCACGTGCCCGGCGGGCGAATAGCGCAGGATCTCGGCCTTCGTTTCCGGGCGGCGCAGCGTGATGCGCTTTTCCTCGAACCGGATGCCGAGCACCTTCATCGCGAGCCACGGGCGCAGCGACCAGGACGAGTAGTTCTTGTTGCCGATGACGAGCAGCATGCCGCGATTCTAGCGAGCGGACCGCGACCAGCGCTCGAGGAGCTCGCGCTCGCGCTCGTGCATGCCGGTGACGTTTCCGGGCGGCATGGCGCGCGTCAGGACCGCCTGCTGGCGTATCGCGCCCGCCTGGACACGCATGCGCTCCGGCGTATCGAGCAGCACGCCCTTCGGCGCTTCGCTGATGCCGCGAAAGCCAGGCGCCGGGGCATGGCAGGGCGCGCAATGGCGCTCGATGATCGTCCTGACCTCTTCCAGACCGGCCGTCGCCGTCGCGCGCTCCGTCGCCGGCGTGGCGAGCACGACGATCGCAAGGACGCACGCGACGCCTGCCCAGGCGAGCCGGCGTCCGCGACGAAACAACATGCCCGCGACGGTCGCGAGCACGAGGATGAGCCAGGCCGAGCGGCTGCCGAGCAGCGCCGGATAGTGCGTCGAGAGCATCGCGAACACGACCGCCGGAAGGAACTCGACGTTGTGCACGAGCCGCTGCCGGGCGCGCCAGGCATCCTTCGCGTTCGGCTCGCGCCCCTCGCGCAGCGCCTGCTCGCGTCGGCGGTGGGCCGGGATCGTCACGTGAGCGACGTTCCCGGCCATGATCGTGCCGAGGAGGGCGCCGTAATGGATGAAGGCGCCGCGCGCGCTGAAAAGATGCGTCAGGCCCCAGGCGGTCGCTGCAAGCAGGAGCACGAGAGCGATGGCGAGCGCGGCTTCGCCGAGCGGCGCCCGGCACAGTCCCTCGTACGCGGCGAGCACGACCACGAGCACGGCAAGGCCGGCAGCGATGGCCATCCATTTCGGCATCGGCATCACCGCCGGGTCGACGAGATAGAGCCCGGCATTCGCGTAGTAGACGAGCGCGAGAAGCGCAAAGCCGCTGAGCCAGGCGCCGTAGGCTTGCCACATCACGGCCTGCTCGCCGAAGCGCGCGTCGTCGTCGTTCGGCGCCTGGCGGTCGCGCCAGGCGAAGTACGCGGCGGCGCCGAGCCACGTGATGGCGAGCGCGACATGCGCCCAGCGCGCGAGGAGGTTCAGGGCGTCGAGGTAGGGCTGCATGGCAAAAATATACTATCCGTGCATGCGCTTCCTCGTGAGCCGCGTCGGACGCTTCGCCGAAGAAGCCGCATCGCACGGCGAAGGCGAGGTGCGCACCCTCCTGCGTACGAGCGCGTACGTGCGCTTTGCCGATGAGCGTTATGCCTGCATCGGCGATGCGGCGCTCGGCGACGGTCCACTGAATGCCATCGTCGAGCCGTTCGTCATGCCTGCCATCGGCGAACGCATCCAGCTCGACGTGCATAGCGCGGTGCGGTGGGCGCCGCCGTCGTTGCCGCCCGATGCAATGCCCGATCTGGAGCCGCTACGCGAAGCGGCGCTAAAGCGCGCGCCGCGCGAAGGCCTCGGCGGCCTGGTGGTCGATGCGCACAACGCGTTGAGTGGTCACGCCCAACCTGCCCTGGACGCGCTCGAGCGCTGGCTGGTCGGCAATGCGCTCGACGATGACGCCGCCATGCTGGTCGGCCTCGGGCCTGGCTTCACGGCGGCCGGCGACAGCTATTTTTGCGGCGTGCTGGTCGCGCTAACGCAGTTCCAGCGCAAAGCGCAGGCGTCCGCGCTGTGGCGCTGGCTGAGCCCGCGCCTCGAGAAGACGAGCGCCATCAGCAGCGCGCATCTTGCCGCCGCGGCGGGCGGCGAAGCGCACGAGGCGCTGCATCTGTGCCTTCAGGGCTTGTGCGACCCGGGCGCGGACTGGCCGAGGCTCCTCGACCGGCTCGATCGCGTGGCCGGCGGCTGGGACGCGCTCGCCGGCGTGGCTGCCGTATTGCGCT
>DATDCR010000243.1:0-17988 GCA_036524215.1 Burkholderiales bacterium | reverse complement strand
CTCGCTGCGCCTCGCGCTGCTGCTGCACGCGCGCCGCCGCACCGACGATGGACAGGAAGATCAGCGGCGCGAGGACGAACGTCAGGCGGCGCAGGCCGAACGGGCCGGGGGCGGCCAGCGCGGCGAGCAGGGGGCGGTGCGGCTTCGGCGCGTCGGGCTCCCGCTCGCGCACCGGCGGCCTGCCCTTGCCCACCACGTAGACCTCGTGCTCGCGCACGTGCTTGTCGGTGCGCGCGCCGACGTAGCCGAACAGGCTCTTGTAGTCGCTCGACAGGCAGGAGACCACTTCATAGAACGAGCGCGACACGAGCAGCTGGCCGGGTCGCGCGAAGCTCATCACGCGCTGGGCGACGTTGATGCCGTCGCCGATGATGTTCATCTGGCCGTTGAGGTCCTTCACCAGGCGCACCGGCCCGAGGTTGACGCCGAGCCGCACGGCGAGCGCGCCGGCGCTGTCGCGCATCGCCATCGCCGCAAACAACGCGTCCTCGGGGTCGCCCATGAAAGTGACCGCGGCGCCGTCGCCGGTATCGAGAATAATGCGGTCGCGCGCCGGGACCTGGTCGAGCGCGTTCCCCAGCACCCGGTTGAACTCCTGCTTGAGCTGCAGCTGTTCGGAAACCGGCTTCCTGGAGTACTCGACGATGTCGAGGAAAAGCACGCTGCAGACGAGCGTGCGGCTCGAGCTCTCCATCGGGCTATTCTATTTCACGCGCATGCCGGGCTCGGCGCCCTGGTCCGGCGAAACGAGAAATATGCCCGAACCGTCGCCTGCCTTGGCGTCCTTGTCCCATGAGGCAGCCAGGACCATTCCTTCGGACACGCCGAACTTCATTTTGCGCGGCTCGAGGTTCGCCACCAGCACGGCCAGACGGCCTTCGAGCTTCTCGGGTTCGTAGGCTGACTTTATCCCGGCGAACACGGTACGCGTGGATCCGCCCAAGTCGAGGGTCAGCTTAAGGAGCTTGTCGGCACCCTCCACGCGCTCCGCGCGCTGAATGCGCGCCACGCGCAAGTCGAGTTTGTTGAAGTCGTCGATGTTGATCGTCTCGCTCATGGCAGCCTCTTGGGCAGGGCGTTGCTGATGCTCGGCATGGCGCTGCGGCGCTGCCGCCTGCGGCACCGAGGCGGCATCGAACAACCGATCGAGCTGCTGGCTCTCGACGCGCGTCATCAGATGCTTGAACGCTCGGATGCGGCGCGGCCTCAGCTTGCGGTCCTCGAAGGTGAGCTCGCGCTCGAGGCCGAAAAGCTCGCGCGCGACGCGGGACGCGGTCGCAGGCAGCATCGGTGCGAGCAGAACGGTGAGGGTAAAGAACGCGTGCAGGGCGTCGCTGCACACGCGCTGCAGCTCTTCGCGTTGTGCCGGATCCTTGGCGAGCTCCCACGGCTTCGCCTGGTCGAAGCGCTGGTTGACGCGGTCGGCGACCGCCATGACTTCGCGCACGACTTTGCCGAATTCGCGGCCCTCGTAGGCCGCGGCCACGCTGGCCGCGATGTCGACCGCGCCTGCCCAGGCGGGCGCGCTGCTGTCGCCGAAGTCATACAGCGCACCGTCGAACTGCCGCGAGATGAAGGCCGCCGCGCGGCTCGCGATGTTCACGTACTTGCCGACCAGATCGCTGTTGATCCGCGCGATGAAGTCCTCTGGATGGAAGTCGATGTCCTCGACGTTGGCGTTCAGCTTGGCGGCGATGTAATAGCGCAGCCATTCCGGGTTCATGCCGAGGTCGAGGTAGCGCAGCGGGCTGATGCCGGTGCCGCGCGACTTGGACATCTTGTCCCCCGCGACGGTGATGAAGCCGTGCACATAGACATGATCCGGCGCCTTGTAGCCGGAGAATTGCAGCATGGCCGGCCAGAACAGGGTGTGGAAGTAGATGATGTCCTTGCCGATGAAGTGCACCATCTCCGTGCCACGGCCCGGTCTGACGAAGGCCTCGAAGTCAAGGCCCTTGCGGTCGCAGTAATTCTTCAGGCTGGCGAAGTAGCCGATCGGCGCGTCGAGCCACACGTACAGGTACTTCTCTTCGGCAATGTCCGGCACGCGGATGCCGAAATAAGGCGGGTCGCGGGAAATATCCCAGTCCGAGAGCGCCTTGTCGCCCCGGCCCTCCAGCCATTCCTTCGCCTTGTTGACGACCTGCGGCTGCAAGCGGCCCGGCGTGTCGACCCACCCCTGGATGAAGGCCTTGCACTTGGCATCCGAGAGGTGGAAGAAGTAGTGCTCGGAGGACCGGATCACCGGCTTGCTGCCGGACAAGGTGGAATACGGGTTGCGCAGTTCCGTCGCTGCGTAGACGCTGCTGCAGTTCTCGCAGGCGTCGCCGTACTGGTCCTTGGCGCCGCAATTGGGGCACTCGCCCTTGATGTAGCGGTCGGCGAGGAACATGCCTTTCACCGGATCGAAGAACTGCTCGATCGGCTTGCTGTAGACCAGGCCGGCGGCCTTCAGCCGGCGGAAGATGTCCTGCGACAACACCGTGTTTTCAGGCGAGTGGGTCGAATGCCAGTTGTCGAAGGAAATGTGGAAGCCCTCGAGGTAGCGGCGCCGTCCTTGCGCGATCTCGCCGACGAAGGCTTCCGGCGACTTGCCGGCATTCTGGGCGGCCAGCATGATCGGCGCGCCATGGGCGTCATCGGCGCCCACGAAGTGCACCGTATGGCCCAGCAGGCGCTGAAAACGCACCCAGATATCGGCCTGGATGTACTCCATGATGTGGCCGATATGGAACGGACCGTTGGCGTAGGGCAGCGCCGTGGTGACGAAGAGCGTGCGCGAAGCCATCGAAGGAGGGGCGCCGAAGCCGGAAAAGGCAAAATTCTAGCGGCGAATTCGGTACACTTAGCTGCTTTTCCCTCTTTCTTCCATGTCCCTGAGCGAAGCGCAAGTCCAGTCCGTTCTCCGCGGCCTGATCGACCCGAACACCGGGAAGGATTTCCTTTCGACCCGCGTTGCTCGCCACATCAAGCTGGCGGGCGACGACGTGTCGCTCGATATCGAGCTCGGCTATCCGGGCAAGAGCCAGCACGAGCCGATCCGTCGCCAGGTGATGCAGGCGCTGCGCGCCGCCGGCGCCGGCGCGGTCACCGTCAACGTCAGCTCGCGCGTGGTCGCGCATGCGGTGCAGCGCGGCGTCAAGCTCATTGCGGGGATCAAGAACATCATCGCGGTTGCCTCGGGCAAGGGGGGCGTCGGCAAGTCGACGACGGCGGTCAATCTCGCGCTCGCGCTCGCGGCCGAAGGGGCTTCGGTCGGCGTTCTGGACGCCGACATCTACGGGCCCTCGCAGCCGATGATGCTCGGCATTGCCGGCCGGCCGGAGTCGAAGGACGGCAAGAGCCTCGAGCCGATGGAGGGGCATGGCCTGCAGGCCATCTCGATCGGCTTTCTGATCGACACCGATACGCCGATGGTCTGGCGCGGGCCGATGGTGACCCAGGCGCTCGAGCAGCTGCTGAAGGACACTCGCTGGCGAGATCTCGACTACCTCGTCGTTGATCTGCCGCCCGGCACGGGCGACATCCAGCTCACGCTCGCTCAGAAGGTCCCCGTTACGGGCGCGGTGATCGTCACCACGCCGCAGGACATCGCGCTCATCGATGCCCGCAAGGGGCTGAAGATGTTCGAGAAGGTCGGCATTCCGATCCTCGGCGTGGTGGAGAACATGTCCTTCCACGTTTGCCCGAAGTGCGGCCACGAAAGCCATATCTTCGGCGCGGGCGGCGCCGAGCGCATGTGCAAGGACTATGGCACCGAGCTGCTCGGCCAGCTGCCGCTCGACGAGGCGATCCGCAGCCAGGCGGATTCCGGGAAACCGACCGTCGTATCGGACCCGGACGGTCCCGTGTCCGAGATTTACCGCCGCATTGCTCGGCGCTGCGCCGTGAAGATTGCCGAATCGCAGCGCGACATGACGTCCAAGTTTCCCAATATCGTGGTGCAGAACACGTGAGCGCGCCGTGTCGGTGAAGGCCGACCGCTGGATCCGCCGCATGGCGATGGAGCACGGCATGATCGAGCCCTTCGAGCCTGGGCAGGTGAAGGAAGTCGGCGGGCGCCGCGTCGTGTCGTACGGGACCTCGAGCTACGGCTACGACATCCGCTGCTCGACCGAATTCAAGATCTTCACCAACATCAACTCGACCATCGTCGATCCGAAGGCGTTCGACGAGAAGAACTTCGTCGACTACCGCGGCGAGGTGTGCATCATCCCGCCCAACTCGTTCGCGCTGGCGCGCACGGTGGAGTATTTCCGCATTCCGCGCAACGTGCTGACCATCTGCCTCGGCAAGTCGACCTACGCACGCTGCGGGATCATCGTCAACGTCACGCCCCTCGAGCCGGAGTGGGAGGGCCACGTGACGCTGGAGTTCTCCAACACCACGCCGCTGCCGGCGCGCATCTATGCCAACGAGGGCGTGGCGCAGGTCATCTTCATCGAGTCCGATGAGCTCTGCGATACCTCCTACCGCGACCGCGGCGGCAAGTACCAGGGCCAAAAAGGCGTCACGCTCCCGCGTATCTAGCCCTGCGCTTTTGCGCGACTACTATACCTAGTGGTGGTGCCCCCGGCGGGGCGCTATAGGGACCGTAAAATCCCGAAAAAAATGCTTGACGGGCCCGGCCAAAGCCCCATAATCGGCCCAGTTTTTGGGGCCGCTTTTGGCGAGGAGAAGGAGGTCATCATGACAAGCAAGAGGAACTCGATGCCGGTGCACGGAGTTTGTGTTCGGGACATTCCTGAAACTTAGTTCGCCATCGGGAGAGATTGATGGGGGATCGCCCAGTTAACGTAGTGCGCACCAGACAGTCCGCAGTAGCCAAGCAGCAGCCGCAGGAGCAGCTCTTCGACACGCATCCCGAAGTCAGCCTCGACTTCGAGATCGTGCGCCAGGCGGCAAGCCAGAAATACCACCGACCGTTCCTGCTCGTCGACACGGCCATCGTGCGCGAGAAGGCACGCCGCTTCCGCGCGGCCATGCCCCGCGTGCGTCCGCACTATGCCGTCAAGGCGAACCCCGACCGCCGCGTCCTGAAGGCGCTGATGCAGGAAGGCTGCGGCTTCGAGATTGCGTCGATCGCCGAGCTCGACCTGCTCCTTTCGCTGGGGGTCCCCGCGGCCGAGGTGTTCTATTCGAATCCGGTAAAACCGCGCGAGTCGATCGCCTACGCCGCCGCTAAAGGCGTCGAGTGGTTCGTGGTCGACAGCGCCGACGAGCTGCGCCGCGTCTACGAGGTGAAGCCGGACGCCAAGCAGTATCTGCGCATCGCGACGCCCAATATCGGCAGCGACTGGCCGCTTTCCGGCAAGTTCGGCGCCGGTGCGTCCGACGCGCGCGAGATCGTGGCGCTTGCCGCCAAGATGGGCGCCGACCTTGCCGGCGTGACCTTCCACGTCGGCTCGCAGTGCCGAAACCCGGAAAACTGGCGCGTGGCGCTGGAGAAGGCGCGCACGCTCTTCGACGTGATGCTGAAGGCGGGGCTGAAGCCGCGCCTTCTCAACATTGGCGGTGGCTATCCGGTGCGGCATGTGAAGCCCATTCCCTCGATCGAGGTGATCGGCAACGTGGTCAACGAAGGCCTCAAGGCCTTCCCGGAAGAGGTGCAGGTGATTGCCGAGCCGGGCCGCTACCTCGTCTCGGACGCGGGCTACTTCGTTTGCCGGGTACTCGGCACGGCGACCCGCGCCGGCAAGCGCTGGATGCACTGGGATGCGGGCCTTTTCGGCGGCGTGATCGAGTCGAGCGAAGGCCTGAGATACCGGATTCGCACCGACCGTTCCGGTCCCGACGTGCCGTGGACGGTCGGCGGCCCGACCTGCGACTCGGTCGATATCGTGATGCGCGAGGAGCCGCTGCCTTCTGACCTGCAGGAGGGCGACTTCATCTATATCCGGAACGCCGGCGCCTATACCACGGCGTATGCGAGCCAGTTCAACGGCTTCCCGCTACCGGAGGTGCGGGTGTTCGAATCCAAGGACAGGAGCTAGCGGGCGCGGGCTCAGTCGCGCGGTTCGTAAAGCACGAAGTCGAACCTCGTGCCGTCGGCCGCGGTGTGTCGCTCGCGTTGCGATTCGCGCCAGCGCGAGCGGTCGTAATCCGGAAACCTGGTATCGCCCTCGTAATCGCGCTGGATCTCGGTGAGCACCAGCCCGGCGGCGATCGGCAGCGATTCGGCGAATAGTTGCTCGCCGCCGATGACAAAAGCGACGGAATCGCCTGCGCAGAGGGCGAGGGCGGCTTCCAGCGACCTCGCCACCGCCGCGCCAGGCGCCTCGTAGCCGGCCTGGCGGGTGACCACGATGTTCTCCCGGCCCGGCAACGCCCGGCCGAGCGATTCCCACGTCCGCCGGCCCATGATGACCGCCTGCCCCATCGTTAAGCTCTTGAAGTGTTTGAGATCCTCGGGTAGATGCCAGGGCAGCTGGCCGTTGCGGCCGATGATCCCATTGGACGCGACAGCGGCCACCAGGTAGATCTTTGGGCCGGATTGCTTCGACATTGGCAATGAATTTTGCTGAAATTATAAGTAGATGCAGTGCCGATGCTTGGCCGTCGCCGTGTCGCTGGCACTTTCTGCCTGCGCCCCGCTCGATCCCCGCCCATCACGCTATGCCCCGGTCGATGCCGTCATCGGCGAAACGGTGCAGGCGGTGCGTGCGCCTGCGCCCGAGCAGAAGGCCGCGCTGGCGCGCGCCGAGCAGCTCTTCGCGGGCGAAGCATCGCCGGTAAACCGGCTGCGGCTCGCTACGCTGCTCGCCACGTTGCCGGATCCGCTGCGGGACGACGCGCGTGCGGGCGAGCTCCTCGAGCCGCTTATCGATGCGAGCGATGCTGGTGTCGGGCGGTTCGCGGCGTTGGTCAGCACGCAGATTGCGGAACGGCGGCGGATGGCGCGCGACGCCGAACGTTCGGCGCGCGAGCGAGAGCGCATCGACAAGGAGCGAGACAAGCGCGAGGAGGCGTTGCGCCAGCAGCTCGAAGCGCTGCGCGCCATCGAGCGCGGCATCATGCAGCGAGAGGAGCGGCTGCGGCGGCGGCAGAACTGATCAGCCGCGCTGGAAGGCCCAGCGCCGGCTGGCCGCGATGAGGAGCGCGCAGGCGAACGCGAAGCCGCCGAGCACGTAGAAGCCGACCACGATGCCGAAACGGTCGGCCAGGAAGCCCATCAGCAGGGGCGTGCTCAGGTGCGACACGCTCCACCCGAGTCCGCCGAGGGCAAGAGCCGAGCCGCGCTCGTCGGCCGTGCTCGCTTCGGAGATCGTGATCTGGAAGTAGAGCGTCATGGCGGCCGTGCCGGCGCCGACCACCAACATCCAGAACGCGATCGGGAGCGGATGGTTGGCGAGCGGCACAAGGCCCACGGAAGCGGCGACTGCGAGTCCGCACATCACCGGCCAGAGCGTTTCAGGTCCGCTGCGGACGAAACGGGCCGCGAGCAGGCTCGCGAAGATCGATCCGGCCGCGCGCAGGCTGAGGAGGACACCCGATGCGCCCTCCGCATGTCCAAATTCCGCCAGCAGCAGCGGATAAAACGACATGGTGAGCGAAAACGGCAGCGCAGAAAGGTAAGCGCAGAGCATCGTGTAGGTGATGATTCGCTTGCGCAGGAGCGGGAGAAAGTTCGCGAGGGGATGCCGAGAACCGGCCGGCCGCGCTGGTTTCGCCCGCGTAGCAAGACCGGCAAAGAGCGAGATGACGCCGGTGCCGGCGAGGACCGCGAAGGTCGCCTGGAAGCCGGCCGCGGCGAGGACAAAACCGCCGAGGACGGTGCCCACGATCTGGCCGAAATTGGTAACGGCGTTCAGGTGGCCCAGCTGCTGGCCCCGCGCGCCGGGCAGCTCGCTCGCCATGGCCCAGGTGGCAGGCCAGAATGCGGCGCGCGACAGGATGAGCGCGAACTGACCGATCATCAGCATCCAGAAGCCGTGCGCCGCCATGAACCACAGCCCTGCCGCCACCACTACGCAGCAGGAGCCCAGCATGATGCGGCGGCCGCCGATGCGGTCGGTGTACGCCCCCCCTACCAGGTTCAACGGCGCCTGCGCGAGCACCGGCATGGCGAACAGGGCGCCGATTTCCGCGTTCGACAGGCCTTGGGAGTGCGCGTACAGGGGCACCGCGAGCCAGGTCATGCCGAGCCCGAAATTCCAGGCAGCCGATGCAAAGAAGAAGGCGGCGTGCTGCACGAGGCATTATGGGAGGCGGCTGTAAGGCCGCGGCAGGCGTTTCGACGTACAGGCATGCGGATCGCAATCGTCCTTCTGGCCCTCCTTCATCCCTTGCCGACGGGTGCGGCGCCCTGCTCGGCGCGTTCGTCCGACGCGACGGCCGCCCTGGTCGAGCTCTACACCTCCGAAGGATGCAGCAGCTGCCCGCCGGCGGATCGGTGGCTCTCCGGCGTCGGACGAAGGTACGCGCCCGAGCAGGTCGTGCCGATCGCCTTGCATGTCGACTATTGGGATTACCTCGGCTGGAAGGACCCCTACGCGAAACGGCCGTTTTCACAGCGGCAGAGAACGCTCTCGCAGCTGCAACGCATGGCTCTCGTCTATACGCCGCAGGTGCTGTTGCAGGGGGCCGACTTTCGTCGCTGGGCGACGAGCGACTTCGATGCCGCCGTACAGCGTATCAACGCCCGGCGTGCGCGGGCCAATTTGCAGCTCGATATCCTGGCGCTGTCGGATGAGCACATGCGAATGCGGGCGCGAGCCGAGTTATCGGCGGCCGCCCGCCTTGGCGATCATGCCGTCTATCTCGCCACGTACGAGAATCGGGTTGAAAGCAGGGTGACGGCAGGCGAGAACGAGGGGCGCTCGCTGTCGCATGACCACGTCGTTCTGGAGTGGCGCGGGCCGTTCCCGCTGCGCAACGGTACACCATTCAGCCGGGAGCTCGACCTGCCCCTTCTGCCCCGCGCCAAGGCCGGCGATTCCGGGGTCGTGGCGTTCGTCCAGGACCGCGGCACGGCCGACGTGCTGCAGGCCTTGGCGCTCGGCGCCTGCGGCTCTTAGGCGATACGCCAAAGCTTCAAAGCCGATTTTCCTTTATATTCGCGCCGGTACGCCCGCTGGGGGGGCGGGAGCAAAGAGGAGCGTCCATGCAAGCGACGCAGATTCGCCAGAAGGACGGCGTTTTTTACTTCGTGAGCTACCGCGCCAAGGATCTCATGGCGAAGGTGCGCTTCATCAGCCGTTTCTATGGTGAAGGCGAGGAGATCGCTCCGTCGAAGGTCGCGCACGACGACGACATCGCGCAATTCATCGCGAAGATCGAGCGCAACGACGAAGCCTTCCAGCGCGCGCTGTCGCGCTCGAAGGTCAAGCAGCTGAAGAACTTCTACGAGACGGCGGTTTCCCAGCCGCCGATTCCTGGCACGGTGCTGCTCTTCACCTCGGAGCGGCTCAACTTCCGCGCGAGCGGCGATGGCGGCGTCGGGACGGTGACCGAGCCAGGCTCGAAATACCTGATCATCGACGGCCAGCACCGCCTGGCGGCGCTCTACTTCTACATGCAGGAGCGTCCGGACGACGCCGCGACGATCAACGTGCCTTGCATCATCTTCGATGGCCGCAGCGAGGACTTCGCCACGGAGATGTTCGTCATCATCAACTCGACCCCGACGCGCATCAACAAGAGCCATCTGGTCGACCTCTACGACCGCGTGTCGTTCGCGGCGCCGGATCGCAAGTTCGCCGCGCGCCTGGTCGAAAAGCTCTACAGCGAAGGCGACAGCCCGCTGCGTTACCGCATCAATCGTCTAGGGGGCCGCAGCCAGCGCGACAAGTGGGTGCTGCAGGCGGAGCTTTTCAACGAGCTGCATCGCTGGGTGCGCGGGCGCTGGCGCTCGATCCAGCTTGCGGGCGGCAGCTCCAAGGAAGTGCCGCGCTACTACGGCATCATCCGCGACTTCTTCAAGGCGGCGCGGGCGGTGTTCGGCGACGCGGTCTGGGGCAAAGAAAGCTACATGGTCACCAAGCCGGTGAGCATCAAGGCCATGGTGCGCGTGTGCGCTGACCTCGCGCGCGACGACGCCGAGCCCGAGGCTGGCCGTGTCGCCCGCTGGGAGCAGCGCCTTGCGCCCTGGTCGGAGATGGCGAAGCAATTCCGCGACGAAGGATTCTACGAACGCTTCCCCGCCAAGGGTGAAGTCGAGCGCGTGGCGCGGGTGCACCGCGACCTTGCGCGCGCCGCTAATATCGAAACCACTCGCGTCCGCCAATAACGGCGGAATAGCCGAACGCCGCTGCTGTTCGCGGCGGTATGAGACTTCCACTTGCGCTAGCTGTCGCTTTGCTGACGGGATGCGCCCACCTCGACGCCGCCGATTGTCGCAGTGCCTACGACACCGGCTTTCGCGATGCCATATTCGGCCTTCAACGGCAGGATGATCTCTATCGGCCAGCCTGCGCTCGCCTGGGCGCCGAGCTGGATGTGGCACGCTACGCGCAAGGCTGGCAGGAGGGTCTTTATGAATTCGAACAGCGGAAAATTCACGGCGGCGTGGAGTAGCGCGCTGTTGGCGAGCTTGCTCATCGCAGGCTGCGCCGAGATGGGCGAAGCACAGTGCCGTTCAGCCGACTGGTATCAGGTCGGCTACGTCGACGCCGATAGCTATGGGCTGCGCCCGCGCATCGACCAGTACGCCTATCAATGCCGGGCATTCGGCGTACAGGCGCCTGAAGCGACTTACATGGCGGGCTGGGTCGACGGCTACCGGGAATGGAACACCCGCGTGCACGGCAGCGAATGCTGCGGCACCCGCTGAGCTAGATCTGCAAAGCGCCCGCGGCCGCGAGGGCGGCGATGGTGGCCTCTGCGTAGCCTAGCTCCGACAGGATCGCGCGCGTGTGCGCGCCGAGTGCCGGGATGGCGTCCATCCTCGGCTCGAAGCCGCTCAGGTTGAACGGCGGCTTGAGGGCGTCGATCTCGCCCGCGGGGGAAGCGACGCGCGCCCACCGGTCACGTGCCGCGAGCTGCGGATGGTGCCAGAACTCTTCCATGCCATTCAGCCGCGCGTTCGCGATGCCTGCCGCATCGAGCCTTTCGATGATTTGAGCGGCCGTCAAGCGCGAGAACACGCGCTCGACTTCCTCGTGGAGCGCCGCGCGGTTGGCGAGCCGCGCGGGCCCTTTCGCAAATCGCGCGTCCCTGGCAAGCGCGGCGTTGCCGAGCACCTGGTCGCAGAAGCGCGCAAATTCGCGCTCGTTTTGCACGCTGAGGAAGACGCTCCCGCCGTCGGCGGCGTGGAATGGCCCGTAAGGCGCGATGGTGGCGTGGTGGGCGCCGGAGCGGGGCGGCGGCTTGCCGCCGTACGCGCTGAAGTACGCCGGAAATCCCATCCACTCCCCGAGCGACTCGAACATCGTGATGTCCAGCGTGGCGCCTTCGCCGGTCCGATTGCGCCGCAGCAGCGCAGCGAGGATGGAAGAGAACGCGTACATGCCGGCGGCAATGTCGGCCACCGGGATGCCGGCCTTGGAGGGTGCATCCGGCGTACCGGTGACCGAGAGCAAGCCGGCCTCGCATTGCACCAGCAGGTCGTAGGCGCGCTTCTCGGCATAAGGGCCGCTCGGCCCGTAACCGGAAATTCCGCACCATACGAGGCGCGGATGGCGGGCGCGCAGCGCCTTTGCGCCGAGGCCGAGCCGCTCGGCAGCGCCGGGGGCCAGGTTCTGCACGAAGACGTCGGCGCGCGCGACGAGCCGTTCCAGGATGGCGCCGGCGTCGGGATGCTTCACATCGAGTGCCAGGCTTTCCTTCGACCGATTGGTCCACACGAAGTGGGACGACTCGCCCTTCACGGTCTGGTCATACGACCGGGCGGCGTCCCCGCTGCCCGGTCGCTCGATCTTGATCACGCGCGCGCCAAGATCGGCGAGCTGGCGCGTGGCGAACGGGCCGGCGATCACCTGCTCCAGCGCGACGACGGTAATGCCTTCGAGCGGCCTCACACGAACTCGACCTGCAGTCCCGGCAGCGACAGGCGGTGGAAGCGAGTGCTCCACGTCTCACCCGGCTTCACGGGGTGCGCATCGGTGATGACGCCGGTGCTGACGATCTCGCCAGGAGCGAGCGCCGGCGAAGCCGGCTGCTTGGCGAGCACGCCGACCAGATGCGCGAGCGCTGTCAGCGGACTGCCAAGGACATTCGCGCCGATGCCGCGGTCGACGACTTCCTGGCCGCGATAAAGCTCGACTTCGGCGTCCGGCAGCAAAGCTTCGACACCTTCCGGCAGGGGCAGCGGCGAGCCGAGAACCAGCCGGCCATGCAAGCCGTTGTCGGCGGTGCAATCAGCGATGCGAACCTTCCACTGCGGGTGGTGGCATTGCACGATCTCGATCGAATGGGCTATCCAGTCGATGCACTCGAGCAGGCGGCGTGGATCGGGGACCGCACGCAACCCGAAGCAGATTTCAGGCTCGATGCGAGGATTGACCAGGCCTTCGAGCGGTACCGTGGCGCGGTTGTCGAGCGCGCGGATGAGCGTACGGTCATACACGGTTCCCCACATCGGCTCGTAGACGCCGTAGCGCGACCAGATCGTGCGGTTGGTGAAGCCGATCTTGCGCCCGACGCGGCGCCAGCCATTTGCCACGCGGTGTTCATGCAGGGCGCGTGCTGCCTCGTAGCCCGCCTCCGCGGTCAGGCCCGGATAGCGGTCGCTGAAGGGCTCGACCTCGCGCGGGGATTCATGCAGCGAGATGAGCTCGCGGGCCAGCATGGGCAAATTCTAGCGGCTGGTTGCGTTAGCCCGGGGCGCGTGCCAAATTAGCCGCATGGATCCCGCCTTAGCCTGGGTCATCGTGGGGCTGGTGCTCGTGCTGTCCGAGCTCGTGAGCGGGACCTTTTACCTGCTCATGCTGGCCGTCGCGGCGTTCGGCGCCGGCATTGCCGCCTACGCATCCCAGCCGTTTTCCGTTCAATGCATCGTCGCGGGCGTGCTGGCGGCCGCGGGATGCTATGGGGTGCACGTCTACCGCGCCCGCTTCAGTCCCAAGCGCATGCCGCCGCTCGATGTCGGCATGCCGGCGAGCTTCGAGAACTGGCTCGATGCCCGGGCGAGGCTGGCGCGCGTGCGCTACCGTGGGGCGAGCTGGGACGCGCAGGTCGAGGGGGACGACACAATGCAGCCGGGCACCACCGTGTTCGTGCTCGCCGCCGATGGCAACACGCTCAAGGTCGCAAAGAACCGCCCCGCCTGAAGCAGTCGGGGCATCTCACGGGCAAGGGGGGAACACGATGTTCTGGAAATTGATCACGGCCGTCGTTGCGGCGATCGTCGCGGCCCAGGTGCCGGGCTTGCAGCATTACTGGGGCTGGGTGCTCCTCATCGGCGTGATCGTCGCCTTTGTCATCGAAGGCGTGCGCATCGTGCCGCAGCAAAGCGCCTGGGTGGTCGAACGCCTCGGCCGCTACGAAGGAACGCTCGAGCCTGGGCTGAACCTCATCATTCCGTTCTTCGACAAGATCGCGTACGTCCACTCCCTGAAGGAGGTGCCGCTCGACGTGCCGGAGCAGGTGTGCATCACCAAGGACAACACCCAGCTCGGCGTCGACGGCATCCTGTACTACCAGGTCACCGATCCGCGCCTCGCGTCCTACGGCTCCTCGAACTATGTCTCTGCCATCAGCCAGCTCGCACAGACCACGTTGCGCAGCGAGATCGGCAAGATGGAGCTCGACAAGACCTTCGAGTCGCGCGACGAGATCAACCGCCAGATCGTGCATTCGCTGGACGAGGCCGGGAGGAACTGGGGCATCAAGGTGCTGCGCTATGAAATCAAGAGCCTCACGCCGCCGGAGGCGATCCTGCGCTCGATGCAGCAGCAGATCACGGCCGAGCGTGAAAAGCGCGCCCTCATCGCGAAGTCGGAAGGCGAGCGCCAGCAGGAGATCAACGTTGCCGACGGTGCCAAGCAGGCATCCGTGCTGCGATCCGAGGGGGAAAAGCAGGCCGCCATCAACCGTGCCCAGGGAGAGGCGACTGCGATCCGGGTGATCGCCGAAGCCACGGCAGCGGGCGTGCGGGCCGTTGCGGAAGCGATCGGCGACAAGGGCGGCATGGAGGCCGCGAACCTGAAGGTGGCGCAGCAATACGTCGATGCCTTCGCCAACCTGGCGAAAACATCGAACACCCTGATCATTCCCTCCAACGCCGCCGACGTCGCAGGCTTTGTCGCTACCGCAATGAGCGTCCTCGACCGGGCGCGTGCGAAGCCTGCCTGACGGTCACGCCGTTCTGCTGCGGCGGCCGAACCTTGCATGCAAAGGCAGCAGGAATGCCGACCCGAGGCCAAGCGTCCAATGCACCACGCTCGTGGCCGCGCGGGCTTTCTCGTTGCCGAGGTAGTAAAGAAGGAAGCCGGTCGCGGTAAGGGAAAGCATGACCGCGGACAAGACAAGGCCCGAGCCGCGGTTCTTTCCTTCGCGCCAGCCCGTCGGCGCATGCAGCGCGATCACGCTGCCGGCGAGGACGAGCAGCACCATCATGGCGCCGCCATGGATCTCCAGCGACAGCGCAGTAAACCAGCGCGGGCCATCGGCGTAATGGCCGTACAGCCACGCCACGCCGCTCGATGCCACCAGCGCGACGCAGGCGTACAGGCTGCGGCGCAGATTAGGTGCCAGCGGCATAAAGCCTGCCTTCACGATCGACGGCGAAGGCCGCGGCTCCGAATGCTCGGAGCAACGAGGGCACAGGCCCGAGCAACGCGACCGCCTTGGTCAGCGCGTCCGCGAGCATGCACGTGGGCGCGGCAACCGTGACGCTCCAGTCGAGGCGGATCTTGCGCTTCTCTCGAACGTCATTGATGCGGCTGCCGAAATAGGAGCTCGACGTGGCGAACGCAGCATGAGGTGTGCTCGGCAGAGCGATCGACGAATGATAGGAGCCCGGCACGCGAACGCAGATGGCATCGAATGGGCTGCCGAACCGCCGAAGATCGCCGCCGGCGTTGACACAACCGCGCGACGCGCCGCTCGCGACGAGCGACGCGATTGCTTCATCGACCGCGAAGCCTTTGGCGATACCGCCGAGATCGATGCGCATCGGCCGACGCAGTCGCACGCTTGGATCCTCGGCAAGGATCAAATCCGCATGGCAGCCGCCGGCTCCCGGCAGCACGATATCGAATGCGCTGTCCGTGGTCTCGCTCAGCTGCTTCGCGCATCGAAGCACTTCAAAGGTCCGGGGATCGACGGGTATCACACGTTGATGCGCTTCACGATTGATGCGTGCGACGTCACTGTCGCTCGAATGAAAGCTCATCAGCCGATGAACGCGCTCGACCGCGGCGAAGGCGCGCTCGATCGCGGCCTGGTCGACATCGGCGCGGATCGCGACAAGGGTGCCGAGCAGCGGGCGTGCCCGGGTGATCATCGGCCGCTCAAGACCAGCTTGTGCAGGGCGAGGATGCGGCGTACGCCGTCGGTGATGTGACGGCTGGAGAGCGTCGCGCCGCTCAGGTTCTGGATGTCCTGGTCGATGCGCAGCGTGTCGCCGGCGCGTTTGCCGAGGAACTGCGCGCGCCAGCGCGCATCGCGCACCTCGCCGCCGCGCGACTCGCGGTAGTCGAGGATTTCGACGCCGCGCACGCTCCCGTTGGTCTCCAGGGCGACGGCATAGGTAATGAGCTCGTGCTTGCCGATCACCTCGTCGAGCACGAGGAATCCGAGCGCCGCGTCGCCGCGCATCGCTTTCCAGACGGGCTGCTCGTCGCGCCGCGAAGTCACCCCGGACTCCGCGGCGATGCGCGAGCGCAGCTCGGCGGATAGGCGGACCGGCGAGGCGACGAAGCGCTCCGCCTGCGGAAAGAGCAGGCGTTGCGCCTGCTCGATGCTGAGGTATTGGGTCGCGTGCGCCGGGATGGGGACGCATACCGCCGCGACCGCAACCCAGCACCTTGCATCGAACGCCGGCATCTAGAACATGTAGCCGAGGCCGAAGTTCAAGCGGTCCTTCGTGTGATCGGTGCTGTAGCGTTGGAGGTCCGCCTTCACGACCACCTGCGGATGCACATAGAAGTTGACGCCGAAGGTGCGGATGCGCTCCTGGTTGTTGGGGTCCTGGAAGACGCCGAGCGCCGCATCCTCCTGCTGCTGGATATCGATGCGCTCGACGCGAGCGAACGGCGCGATGTCGAGGTCGCCCCGGCGGTAGACGTGGTAGGCGGCCTGGCCGTACCAGCCCTTCATGGACTTGGGCGCTGCGAACGGCGTGGCGGCGGCCGAGGTCACCGCGTTGACGCGATCGGCGTCACCGAGCGTTCCCTTTGCGTACAGCGCCTGCAGGTCCCAGCCGGCGATGAGGTACTTGGCGTGCACGTCCCAGAGCGTCAGACGTGCGTTGACGCCGCGCAATGCGGCGTCGGCCTGGCCGTTCTGGCCCGTATTGCCGGTAAAGACTCCACCCCCGACAAGAAGGCCGGGACGCTGATAATTGAGCGCGCCGTAGACGGAGAGGTCGCGCGCGTCGGCCTGTGCGCCTTCCTGGTGGCTGCTGCGGATGCCGGTATTCGGATCGTCGAGCTTGCCGGCATTGAATCCGGTGGTGACGCCAACGTCGTAGCGCAGGCCCTGCGTGCCGAGGAGGCCGTGCACGCCAAAGCCGAGCTCGCGCCAAGTCGTCGGGATGATGCGCGTCTCGACTTCGTTTCGCTCGACCCCATAGTACGTTGGCGGTTCGTGCGTCAGGTTGAGGATGCCGAGCGGGATGAGGAACAGGCCGCCCTTGGCGTTGATCGCGTCGCTGAACCGGTAATCCAGGTACGCCTGTTCCAACTCTATTTCGCCGCTGTCCTCGGCGCTGGCGATGGCATGCTCGAGCTCGACCTCGGAATTGAAGCTCAGACGGTCATTGAAACGGTGGCCGAAGCCGAAGACGAAGCGGCGAAGGTCTGCCTTGCTCGTGCGCTCGCTGTCTCGAAAGCGGTTGTAGTTGAATTCGCCGTAGCCAAAGAAGCTGGTCGCTTCAGACCCGCGCTCCGGCGCGCGCAGAGCCGAGACTTCGCCCTTCAGGCGGTCGATCTCGCGTTGCAGCCTGTCGATGCGTTGCTCGACGGATTGCGCGTAGAGCTGCAGCGGCGACGAGCAGACGATTGCGGTAAGTGCGACAACGAGTTTCGATGACATGCCAGCTCCTTTTGTTTACGACGGTCAGGGCTGGCTTGCGGCGTGCATCGCCGCTGGCTGGCAATGAAGGCTTAGGCGCTCGCTAGGGTCTTTCGTGCGAGGCGGCTCTTGAGCGCGGCGGCGGCGAGCCACGCGGCCGGGATGAGGACGAGCGCATAGGTGAGCAGGGCGCCGTATTCGCCCTCGGGGCCGTAGGGCTCCGTGGCGATGTGCCAGTAGGCGTTGTCGAGCGGGAGCAGGGCTGCCTCGGTCGCTTCGTGGAACGCGTAGATGACGAGTTGCACGGCAAAGAGCAACAGGAACACGGAGGTGACGCGAAAGAAAAGGCCAAGATCCACCCGGTGCCCGTAGCGGATCCATGTCCAGGCAAGCCCGCCGGCTAGCAGCAGGCCAGCGAACGCGCCCCAGACGAACGAGGCGGCCTCGGTCTGGTGGAAAAGCGATGCCGTGATGAACGCGGTTTCCATGCCTTCGCGCGTGATCATCAGCACGACGAAGAGGAAGACGCCGAGCCATGCGGCGGGACCGGTCCGTCGCGCGGCGTGCTCCAGCCGCATGCCGATCTCCTGGCGCATGCGTTTGGCGGCGCTGAGCATGTAGACGACCATGGAAATCACTAGTACCGCGGCCACCAGCGCCAGCAGAGATTCCCATTTCGGCGTGACCGCGGCCTCGGCCAGCCAGACGCCGAGCACGACCGACACCGTGATCGCGGTCCCCGTGCCCCAGGCGACGGCGGAGAGCAGGGCCTCGCGGCCGGTCTTGCGCAAGTACGCCGCCGCGATGGCGACGATAAGGAACATCTCGATGCCCTCGCGCAAAGTGACTAGAAGGATCTGGCTCATGGCTCTC
>DATDCR010000242.1:0-6763 GCA_036524215.1 Burkholderiales bacterium | reverse complement strand
AGGCGCTCGCCGAAGGGCGCGACCCGGGCGACCTCACCACCATCGAAGATCCCGGCGCACTGGAGCAAATAAAAAAGGCCCTGCATAAATGAAGCAAAGACCGATGCTGACCCTCGACGACTGCAAGAAGATCGCGGCCGCCGCCGAAGCCGAGGCGCGCAAGAACAACTGGAACGTGAGCGTCGCCGTCCTGGACGACGGCGGGCACCTGCTGCACCTTTTCCGCATGGACGGGAGCACGCCGGCCAATGCGCGCATCGCGGTCGAGAAAGGGCGCACCGCCGCCGAGACGCGCCGCTCCACCGCCGCCTGGCAGGAGCGCGTCGGCAAGCGTCCGGAGATGCTCAGGATGCCGGGCATCACGCCGGTGCAGGGCGGCCTGCCGATCGTGATCGACGGCACCTGCGTCGGCGGCGTCGGCGTGTCGGGCGTGCAATCGCACGAAGACGAGCAAATCGCCGCCGCCGGAATTAAGGCACTCGGCTAGCTGTTCAGGCTTTCGTAGTCATCATCCACCACTGGAGGAGGAAAGGCATGATCTGGATTCGAGCTGTCGTCGCAATGTTGTTGACCTCATTCGCGCTTGGCGCGGCCGCGCAGCAGCCGCTTTACGGTTCGCCAATCTCGGTCGAGGACGCGAAGCGGGTGGCCTCGGCGGGCATGGCAGAGGCGAAGAAAAACAATTTCAACATGGCCGTAGCGGTGGTGGATTCGACCGGGCACCTGGTGTACTTCGAGCGCATGGACACGGTGCAGCTCGGCAGCATCGCCATCGCCCAGGACAAGGCAATGGCGGCCGCCAATACGCGCCGCTCGACGAAGAGCGTGTACGAAGAGCTCGAGAAGGGCGGGGCCGGTCTGCGCTACCTCAACCTGCGCGGCTTCGTCACGTCGGAGGGCGGTGAGCTATTGATGAGGGACGGCAAGGTGATCGGCGCTGTCGGCTTCTCGGGTGGCAGCGGCGCGCAGGATGGCCAGTGCGCGCGCGCTGGCGTCGCCGCGCTCGGCCGCTAGGTCAGTCTTCTCCGGTCGCGCTTAGATAGCGATCGAGCGCCGGGCTCACGTTCGGCGCGAACAGCTCCGCGACGTCCATGCGGCGTCGCGTGAGCTGCTGCTCATCGAGGTACTGCACGAGCGCGTCCAGCGTCGGCCGGCTGCCTTCGATCGAGTAATCCCACTTCACTTCGCGGCCGCGCTCGACTTCGTCGATGATCCACGGCGAAGTCACCGTCAGCGCATCGGTGTCGTACAGGTGGCGCAGAGCGAGGTCGCGCGAGCGGCAAAACGCGCGATACAGGCTGACGGCGAGCCAGGGATGCGCCTCGTACACGCTCGCGCGCAGCACCAGCGTGTGCATGATCGGGAAGATCTTCGTCTTGCGGTAGTACGCGAGCTCGACTGCGCGGTAGTCGGGCAACAGGCGCTTCACCGTGCGGCCGAGCCCTTTCGGCAGCATGACCGACGTCAGCGCGTCGATCTCGCCGCGCTCGAGCATCGCCTCGAGCGTGGCGCCTTCCTCGAGGAATTCGAGGCGGATGCCGGCGGGCGCCTGGATCTTGCGGATCGGGTTGCCGATGACCCAGGTGACGTCCTTCGGCGCGACGCCGTATTCATGCTGCAGGAACCCGCGGGTCCAGACGGCCGCGGTCATCTGGTAGTCGCCGACGCCGATGCGCTTGCCTTTGAGCTCCCTCGGATCCTTCAGCGACGAGGCGGCGGAGACATAGAGCGCGTTCTGCCGAAACACGCGCGACGGGAACACCGGAATCGCGATGAAGCGCTGGCTGCCTTCCGAGCGCTGGATCGTATAGGAGGAGAGCGACATCTCGGAGGCGTCGAACTCCTCGTGGTTCAGCATGCGCCAGAAGGTTTCGCCCGGGCGCAGGGGGAGATACGTCAGCTCGTCGACGCCTTCTATCTTCACCCGGCCGTCGATCAGCGCTTGCGTGCGATCGTAGCGGCCGCAAGCCAATGTGAGTCGCATGCGATGAAGTATATTCGCCGCAATGCACGCTAAGCGCCGTGTTTTGATCGCCGGCGGCGGTCTCGGCGGTCTCACGGCGGCGGCCGCGCTGCTGCGCAGGGGCATCGACGTCGAGGTGTTCGAGCAGGCGGCAGAGCTGAAGGAGGTCGGTGCCGGCGTGCAGCTCGCCGCCAACGGCACGCGCGTGCTCCATGCGCTCGGCATCGGCGAGGAGCTGAAGGCGCTTTCCTGCGAGGCGCAGGGCAAGGAGATCCGGCACTGGCAGACGGGCGAGCGATGGAAGCTCTTCGACCTCGGCCCGGTTTCGATCGAGCGCTACGGCTTTCCCTACTTCACCGTGTATCGGCCCGACCTGCTCGCCGTCCTGGCGAGCGCGGTCAGGCGGTTGAAGCCTGCTGCCCTCCACCTCGGCGCGCGCTGCGTTGGTTTCACGCAGCACGAAGGCGGCGTCAGTGTCCAGCTCGAGAAAGGCGGCAGCGTCGAAGGGGATGCGTTGATCGGCGCCGACGGCGTCCACTCGGGCGTGCGCCAGGCGCTCTTCGGCGCCGACCGGCCGCAATTCACCGGCATCATCGCCTGGCGGGCGATCGTGCCGATGGGCCGGTTGCCGCGCCACATGGCAAGACTGGTCGGCTCGAACTGGGTCGGTCCCGGCGGGCATGTCGTTCATTACCCGCTGCGTGCCGGCAAGCTGATGAATTTCGTCGGCGCGCTCGAGCGCCGCGACTGGCAGGTGGAATCGTGGAGCGCGCGCGGCAGTCGTGACGAGCTGGCGTCCGATTTCCGCGGCTGGCACGAGGACATCCAGGCATTCATCGCCGCGATCGAGCAGCCCCACAAATGGGCCCTGATGGTGCGCGCGCCGCTCGAGCGGTGGAGCGTGGGACGCGTCACCCTGCTTGGCGATGCGGCCCATTCGATGCTGCCGTTTCTCGCCCAAGGCGCGGTGATGGCGATCGAAGACGGCTACGTGCTCGCGCGCTGCCTCGCGGAATTCCCGGACGCGTCGAGCGCCTTGCAGCGCTACGAGCGCGCTCGCCTCGAACGCACGCGGCGTACGGTGGAGGGGGCGGCCGCGAACATCCATCGCTTCCACAACCAGGCGCTCGCCGATCCCGCGGCAGGCCGCGAGTTCATCAGCCGCGAATGGGCGAGCGAGCGCGTAGCGGATCGCTACGAATGGCTGTTCCGCTACGACGCGACGAGCGTCGAGATATAGTCAGCTCGCGGGCAGGGCGACGACGCGCTCGTCGAGCAGCGACGCTATCTCGGCAGCGGAATAGCCGAGCTCCTGCAGGAGCGCCATGCCGTGCTCGCCGATCAGGGGCGGATCCGAGCGCTTGGGAAGGCGCTTGCCGTCGAACTCGAGCGGCAGCGCCGGCACGCGGATCGTCCTGCCCGCGGTCGTTGTCGAGACGAGCCCCCCCGATGCGGTGAGATGCGGGTCCTCGAGCAGGTCCCACGGCTTGGCGATGGGCGCGAAGGGAAGTCCCATCGCTTCCAGCTTCGCTGCCAGCTCGTCCTTCGTGAAGCGGCGGGTGATCTCGGCGAGGCGCGGAACCAGCCAGCCGCGCTCCTTGACCCGCATGCCGTTCGTCTTGAGGCGCGCATCGGCCGCCAGCTCGGGCTCGCCGAACTCCCGGCAGAACACCTGCCACTGCGTATCGGTCACCACGCCGACGAAGAGGCGCCCGTCGTCCTTGGTCTCGAAGATGTCGTAGATGCCCCAGGCAGGTCGCTTCACCGACATGGGCGGCGGCGCCTCGCCGGTGATCTCGTACTGCGCCATGTGCTGCGCGACGAGCAGCGCGGTGGTCTCGAAGAGCGCGCTCGTGACGCGGTGGCCCTTGCCGGTCGCGTCGCGCTCGCGCAAAGCGGCAAGGATGCCGAGCGCGGCAAAGGTACCGCCGAGGATGTCGATCACCGACGAGCCGGCGCGCAGCGGCCGGTCCGGCAGCCCGGTCATGTAGGCGAGGCCGCCCATCATCTGCGTGACTTCGTCCAGCGCCGCGCGATGCTCGTACGGCCCCTTGAGGAAACCTTTGAGCGAGCAATAGATAAGGCGGGGATTGCGCCTGGCGAGCGCGTCATAGGAGAAGCCGAGCTTGTCGAGCGCGCCCGGCCGGAAGTTCTCCGTCAGGGCGTCGGCTGTGTCGATCAGCTTGAGGACGAGCTCGCGTCCCTTCGGGTGCTTGAGGTCGACGGCGAGGCTCTTCTTGTTGCGATTGAATACCGGGAAGAAGCCGGCGCCGGCGTGCTCGAGTCGGCGCGTGTTGTCGCCTTCGAGCGGCTCGACCTTGATCACCTCGGCACCGAGGTCGGCCAGCACCAGCCCGCAGGAGGGGCCCATCACCATGTGCGCGAACTCGACGACGCGCACCCCCTCAAGCAGCGGCACGGAATCCTTTGGGCAGGCCGGCGAGCGGCGTATGGCCGTAGACGGGTTCTTCCGGCATCGCCTCGACGAGAATGCGGCGTGCGGCGAAGAGCTTCTGCAGGTCGACGCCGGTCGCCACGCCCATGCTCTCGAACATGAAGACGAGGTCTTCGGTGATCACATTGCCGCTTGCGCCCGGTGCGAAGGGGCAGCCGCCGAGCCCGGCCATCGAGCTGTCGAAGGCGCGCACGCCTTCCTCGTAGGCCGCGAGCGCGTTGGCGAGGCCGAGGCCGCGCGTGTTGTGGAAATGCGCGCCTTCGAGCTTCGTACCGATCTCCTTCTTCACGCGGCCGAATATCCGGCGCACCTGGGCGGGATTCGCGTAGCCGACGGTATCGGCGAGCGCGACGCCATCGCAGAACGCGGCAAGCGCAACCGCGATCCGCACCACGTCATCTTCCGGCACTACGCCTTGCATGGTGCAGCCGAAGGCAGTAGACACGGCGCCTTCGATCTCCACGCCCGGATGCGGGAACGCGGCGCACTTGCGCACTTCCTCGACCATCTGCTCGGGCGTCATGCGCACGTTCGAGAGGCTGTGCTCGCGGCTGGCGGAGACCGGGAACGTCACTTTGTGCGCGCCCGCTTCGATGGCGCGTTGGAAACCTTTCAGGTTCGGCGCGAGCGCGACGACCTTCAGGCCGGGAATCGCCTTCGCGAAAGCGACGATTTCGGCGGTATCCGCCATCGCCGGGATGAGCTTCGGCGGCACGAACGATCCGACCTCGATTTCCTTCAGGCCCGCGTCGGCGAGCGCGCGGATCCAGGCCTTCTTCGCTTGCGTCGGCATCAGGTGCTTGGCGTTCTGCAGCCCGTCTCGCGGGCCGACTTCACAGATGTGCACGGCGTTCATCGACGGATTCTAACTCCGCCGCTTTTCGATCATGCCGAGTGCAGCGCCGCACAGCGCGGCGCCCGCGGCGAAGGACAACATGACCCAGAGCGCGGCTTCCCACGATCCCGATCGCGAGGCGATCCACGCAATTGCCAGCGGGCCGAAGAATTGTCCGATGTTCGAGAACTGCTGCACCATGCCGGTCCCCGTCGCGATGTGCTGCGGGGAGCGCGCATGCACCGGCACGCCGGCGAAGATGGAGGCCGGGATCACGCCGGTGCAGAGTGAGAAGACCAGCACCAGCGCGTAGCGCGCGCCGTCGGGAAGCGCGGAGCCCAGCATGCCGATCTCGCAAAGCGCGCCAATCGCGGCCGCGGTCATGACCAGGATGCCGCGCCGCACGCCGTGGGAAAGCAGCCAGCCGCCGGCGAGATTGCCCGGGATGTTGATGAGCACCATCACGGCCGTGGCGCTCGCCGCGGCCGCCGCCGTCGCGCCGTGTTCGCTCAGGAAGGTCGGCAGCCACACCATGACGGAGGTCCACTGCGCGACGTAGCAGGCGAAGAGCAGCGCCATCACGATGTTGCCCGGCTGCACGAGCGACTCGCGCACGAGGCGCAGCGACCCGACGCTGGCGCGCGAGGGCGCCGGCACGGCGCGCGCGACGCCGATCGCGGCAAGTCCAGCGGCGAAGGCAAGCGCGAGCCAAAGCGCGCGCCAGCTCCACAGGGCGATCAGCGCCGGCGCGGCGAGGAGGGCAATCGTGCCGCCGGCGGGCATGTACGCGCTCCACAGACCAAGCGCGCGTACACGGTCGCGCGGCGTCGCGCTCAGACCGGCCATCAACGCGGGCGCGGAGACCGCGAAAAGAATGAAGCCGACGCCTTCGAGGAAACGCGAGACGAGCAGCGCCGTGAACGAGGAGACCGCCGCGCCGAAGATGCCGCCAAGGCCGATCAACGCGAGACCGAAGAGGGCAAAGTGCTTGCGCCCGAACCGATCTCCGAGCGTTCCTGCCACCATGCCGATCAGCATGCCGAGGACATTGAACGTCGTGACGATGAAGCTCGACTCGACCAGCGTAAGGCCGAGCTCGGCGCGCATCTGCGGCAGCGCCGGCGGCACTTTGGTCATGTACGCGCCAGCGACGAGGCCGCCGGCAAAAACGGCCCAGATGCCGCGCCAGTTGGTCACGCTGCCGTTACGGGCAGCTTGAGCTCCACGATTTTCCTGGACCACTCGGCCGGCGCCGTGCTGTGCACCGCTTCGCCCTTCGCATCCACAGCGACCGTCACCGGCATGTCCTGCACATCGAATTCGTAGATCGCTTCCATGCCGAGGTCCTCGAAGGCGAGCACGTGCGACTTGCGTATGGCCTTGGCAACCAGGTAGGCGGCGCCGCCAACGGCCATCAGGTACGCGGCCTTGTGCTTGCGGATCGCCTCGATGGCGGCAGGCCCGCGTTCCGCCTTGCCGATCATCACCGCAAGCCCGGTTTTCGCGAGCA
>DATDCR010000241.1:0-39263 GCA_036524215.1 Burkholderiales bacterium | reverse complement strand
GGCGGTCGCTGGACCCGGTCCCCGTCGAATACTGATCCGAGGTGCCGAGGTAGAATCGCCCCCCGGGATGAAGACCACCTTCCTCGAGTTCGAGCAGCCGATCGCGGAGCTCGAGCAGCGCATCGAGGAGCTGCGCTACGTGCAGGACGACTCGGCGGTCGACATCTCCGAGGAAATCGGGCGCCTCACCAAGCGCAGCCAGACGTTGACCCGCGACATCTACGGCAAGCTCACGCCGTGGCAGGTGGCGCAGGTCGCGCGCCACCCGCAGCGCCCGTACACGTTCGACTATGTGCAGGCGCTCTTCACGCACTTCGAGGAGCTGCACGGCGATCGCAGCTTTGCCGACGATCCGTCCATTGTCGGCGGCTTCGCGCGCTTCAACGGTACGCCGTGCATCGTGATCGGCCACCAGAAGGGACGCGACACGAAGGAAAAGATCGCGCGCAACTTCGGCATGCCGAAGCCCGAGGGCTATCGCAAGGCCTTGCGCCTCATGAAGCTGGGCGAGAAGTTCGCGCTGCCGGTGTTCACCTTCGTCGACACGCCGGGCGCCTATCCCGGCATCGACGCCGAGGAGCGCGGACAGTCCGAGGCGATCGGTCGCAACCTGTTCGAGATGGCGCGGCTGCGCACGCCGCTCATCGCCTCGATCATCGGCGAGGGCGGCTCGGGCGGCGCGCTGGCGATCGCCGTCGGCGACATCGTGCTGATGATGCAATACGCGACTTACTCGGTCATCTCGCCCGAAGGCTGCGCGTCGATCCTGTGGCGCAGCGCCGAGATGGCGCCCGAGGCCGCCGAGGCGCTGGCCATCACGTCGAACCGGCTGAAGACCCTCGGCGTGGTCGACAAGATCGTGCCGGAGCCGCTCGGCGGCGCGCACCGCGACCCGCAGGCGGCGTTCCAGGCGCTCAAGCGCGCCCTCGCCGAAGCGCTCAAGCAGCTCCAGGAAAAGAAACCGAAGGAGCTGGTCGAGGACCGGCTGGAGCGGCTGATGAGCTATGGCAAGTTCAAGGAAGCCCAGGAGCGCTGAAGTCGCCGCCGCCGTCGGGCGGCAGCTTGCAGGCCTGCAGGGCAAACGCATTGTGGTCGGTCTTTCGGGCGGCGTGGACTCCGTCGTGCTGCTGCATGCCCTGCTCGGCGCAGGCCTGCGCGTGCGCGCGGCGCACATTCATCACGGCCTGAGTCCCCAGGCGGACCGGTGGGCGCGTTTCTGCCGCGCGTTGTGCAAGCGCCTTGGCGTGCCGCTCACGGTGCGCAAAGTGAAGGTGAAGCGATCCGGGCAGGGTCTCGAGGCCGCCGCACGCGTCGCCCGGTACAGCGCATTCCGCAAAATGGACTTCGACGTGCTCGCGCTCGCGCACCAGCTCGACGACCAGGCCGAGACGGTGCTGATGAACCTGCTGCGCGGCGCGGGGCCGCGCGGGGCGAGCGGCATGGCCGCCCGCAGCCGCTTCGACGGGCGGATGCTGGTTCGGCCGCTGCTCGAGGTGCCGCGCGGCGCCGTGCTCGCCTATGCGCGGGAACACGGCATCGACTGGATCGAGGACGAAAGCAATGCGTCGGATGCCTTTGCGCGCAATTTCATCCGCCTGCGCATCGGGCCGCTGCTTACGGAGCGTTATCCGCGCTGGCGCGAGGCGCTTGCGCGGGCGGCGCGGCATTTCGCGCGCGTCGACGACGAGGCGCGCCTGATGCTTCGCGAGTTCCTGGCGGCCAAAGGCCTGCGCGCGCCGAGCGAAGCGAAGCTCGTCGAAATGCTGAAGCAACTCACCTCTTCCGCGAGCGGCGCGCTCATCGAGCACGACGGCGCGAACCTGCGGCTTTATCGCGGCCAGGTGAGCATCGAACGAGCGGCGAGCCATGGGGATTTCGCTCCGCTTGCATGGCGCGGCGAGCGCAGGCTCGCGCTTCCCGCGCTCGGCGGCGAGATCCGCTTTCGGCGCGTGCGCGGCGCGGGAATTTCTCCCCACTGGGTAAAGGAAGGCCGGCTTTGCGTGAGGCTGCGCGCCGGCGGGGAGCGCCTGCAGCCCGATCCGCGCCGGCCGCGTCGCACGCTGAAGAATCTTTTCCAGGAGTCGGGCGTGCCGCCGTGGCAGCGGCAAAAGCTGCCTTTGCTCTATTGCGGCGAGGAGCTCGTGTGGGCGCCGGGACTGGGTGTCGATGCACGCTACCAAAGCCGCGCCAATGTTGCCGGATGGGTGCCGGAGTGGCGCGTAACCTGCTAAAATTTCAGAAAATTTTGTTATTGCGGAGTCTTTGGAATGGCGCTGGAGCGCACCCTCTCGATCATCAAGCCCGACGCAGTGAAGAAAAACGTCATCGGACAGATCCTCGCACGCTTTGAAAAGGCCGGTCTGCGCATCATCGCCGCGCGCATGATGCATCTTTCGCGCGCTGAAGCCGAAGGTTTCTACGCCGTGCACCGGCAGCGTCCGTTCTTCAAGGATCTGGTGGACTTCATGATCTCCGGGCCGGTGCTCGTGCAGGTGCTCGAGGGCGACAACGCCATCGCGAAAAACCGCGACCTGATGGGCGCCACGGATCCGAAGAAAGCCGAGAAGGGCACGATCCGCGCGGATTTCGCCGACTCGATCGATGCCAATGCCGTGCACGGCTCCGATGGCGCCGACACCGCGCGCACCGAAGTGGCGTATTTCTTCCCGGCCTGCGAGGTGTACTCGCGGTGAACCTTCTCGGCCTCGACGCGGCGGGTCTCGAGCGCTTCTTCGAAGCGCAGGGCGAGAAGCCGTTCCGCGCGCGCCAGCTGCTGCGCTGGATGCATCAGCAAGGCGTGACCGACTTCGAGCAGATGAGCGATCTCGCGAAGGGCCTGCGCCAGAAGCTCGCCGCGAGCGCGCGCATCGAGACGCCGGTCGTCGTCGGCGACACGACGGCGGAAGACGGCACGCGCAAGTGGCTGCTGAAGGTCGATGACGCGAACGCGGTCGAGGCGGTGTTCATCCCGGAGACGAGCCGCGGCACGCTTTGCGTTTCGAGCCAGGCCGGCTGCGTGCTCGATTGCGCGTTCTGCGCGACCGGCAAGCAAGGGTTCAACCGCAACCTGAGCACGGCCGAGATCATCGGCCAGGTCTGGCTCGCGAACCATCTGCTCGCAGGCCGCCGTCCGGTCTCGAATGTCGTGATGATGGGAATGGGCGAGCCGCTGCTCAACCTGGACCACGTGATCCCGGCGCTGCGCCTGATGCTCGACGACAATGCGTACGGCCTGTCGCGCCGCCGCGTCACGGTTTCGACCTCAGGCGTGATTCCCGGCATGGACCGCCTGCGCGAGGAGTGCCCCGTCGCCCTCGCCGTTTCGCTGCACGCACCGAACGACGAGCTGCGCGACCGCCTGGTGCCGATCAACCGCAAGTATCCCTTGCGCGAGCTGATCGGCGCGTGCAACCGTTATCTCGAGAAGGCGCCGCGCGACTTCATCACCTTCGAGTACGTGATGCTGGAAGGCGTGAACGACGCTGACGCCCACGCGCGCGAGCTGGTCTCCCTCGCGGCGCGCATTCGCTGCAAGTTCAACCTGATCCCGTTCAACCCATTCCCGGCCTCCGACTTCGGCCGCTCCGGCGCGGATCGCATCCGTCGCTTCGCCGAGATCCTGCAGCGCGCCGGGCTGACGGTGACCACGCGCAAGACCCGCGGCGACGACATCGCGGCCGCCTGCGGCCAGCTTGCCGGCGACGTCGCCGACCGCACGCGCCGCAGCGCGTTCTACCGCTTGAAGGAAGTGCGCGCATGAAGCGCCTCGCCGCCGCTGCAGCGATCCTCCTGCTTGCCGCCTGCGCGGCAAAGCAGGAGCCGCGCTCCGACAGCAGCATGATTGCCGGCGACGTGGGCGGGCCGCGCAATCGCGCGCGCGTGCACACCGAGCTTGCCTCGGCCTACTTCGAGCGCTCCAACTTCGGCGTGGCGCTGGACGAGCTGCGTACTGCGACGGCCGCCGATCCGACCTACGCGCCGGCGCACGGCCTGCTCGGGCTGGTCTACATGGAGCTGCGCGAGAAGGCGCTCGCCGAGGCGAGCTTCGAGCGCGCCTTGCAGCTTGCGCCCAACGATCCGGACATCAACCACAACTTCGGCTGGTTCCTCTGCAACAGCGACCGCGAGCCGCAGTCGATCAAGTACTTCCTGCACGCCATCAGCAATCCGCTGTACGTCTCGCCGTGGCGCTCGTATTCGGCCGCCGGCACCTGCAGCCTGAAGACCAAGAACTACAAGGATGCCGAGGATTACCTGCAGCGCGCGCTGAAGCTCGATCCCGAAGAGCCGAATGCGCTGCTGCGGCTGGGCGACGTGCGCTATCACCAGGGCCGCGTCGACGAGGCGCGCAAGCTGGTCTCGCAGCACAACAAGCTCGTCTCGCCGAGCGCCGAATCGCTGTGGCTCGCGCTGCGCATCGAGCGCAAGCTCGGCCAGCGCGTGGCCGAGCAGAGCTATGCCAACCAGCTGCGCCGCCGCTTCCCGGGCTCGCGCGAATACCAGTCGCTGCAGCGGGGCGAATATGAGTGAGCCGGTCGGCGCCGAGCTGCAGCGGGTGCGCGAGGAGCAGGGCCTCAGCGTGACCGAGGTCGCGCAGCAGCTGAAATTCGCGCCGCGGCAGATCGAGGCGCTCGAGCAGGATCGCTTCGAGCTCCTGCCCGGCGGCACCTTCGTGCGCGGCATGGTGAGGAGCTACGCGCGCCTGCTGAAGGTCGACGCCCAGCCGCTGGTCGAGCGCATCGCCGGCCGCTTCGACGCCCCGGACGCGAACACGCTCGCCGCCCGCTACAGCCAGCCGGTGCCGTTCCACGACAACGCGCGTCGCTCGACCTTCATGTACCTCGGCTTGTCGCTCGGGGTGCTGGCGATCGGCGGCGGCGTCGCATACCAGTGGTATCGCGAGCACAACGCGGCCGCCATGGCGGCGAAGCGCGCGCCGGCGGCCGCGCCGGTTGCCGCGACGACGCCAAGAGCCGAGCCGAAGGTGCTCGTCGCAAGCGCCGACACGGCAATGCCGAAGATGACCCCCATGAACAGGGCCGCGCCCGAACCGGCCAAGCAGGCGGTTGCGTCGCCCAAGCAGATCGTCGCCGAGGCGAGGCCGGCGGTGGTGCAGACCGCCGCGGCGGAAAAGCCGGCGGCCGCAAAGGTGGCCGGCCCGCCCGGGGCGATGCACCGGCTCGTCATCCGCTGCGAAGAGGAAGCCTGGATCGAAGTGAAGGACGCGAACGAGCGCATGCTCGTGTCCTCGCTCAACCCGAAAGGCGCCGAGCGCGTGGTGCGCGCGCGCGGCCCGCTCACGCTCGTGATCGGCAACGCGGAGCACGTGCACGTGCTGCACAACGACCGGCCGATCGATCTCGCGCCGCATACCAAGCTCGCCATCGCCCGCTTCACGTTGCCATGACCCGACGCCTCTCGCGCCAGGTGCGCGTCGGCGACGGCGCCGCATCGGTCCTCATTGGCGGCGGCGCGCCGATCGTGGTGCAGTCGATGACCAACACCGATACCGCGGACGTCACCGCCACGGTGAACCAGGTCGCCGAGCTCGCGCGCGCCGGCTCCGAGCTCGTGCGCATCACCGTCAATTCGCCCGAAGCGGCGGCGCAGGTGGCGCGCATCCGCGAGCGGCTCGACCTCATCGGCTGCCGCGTGCCGCTGGTGGGCGACTTCCATTTCAACGGCCACAAGCTGCTCGCCCAGTTTCCCGATTGCGCGCGAGCGCTCGCGAAGTACCGCATCAATCCCGGCAACGTCGGCAAAGGCGCGAAGCGCGATGAGCAGTTCGCGACGATGATCGAGTGCGCGCTCCGGTACGACAGGCCGGTGCGCATCGGCGTGAACTGGGGCAGCCTCGACCAGGATCTGCTCGCCCGCGTGATGGACGAGAACGCAAGGCTCGCGCAGCCCAGGGATGCCGTCGAGGTGATGCGCGAAGCCGTCATCCGCTCGGCGATCGATTCGGCGCGCCAGGCGCAGGCCTGGGGCCTGCCCGCCGAGCGCATCGTCCTTTCTTGCAAGATGAGCCAGGTGCAGGACCTGATCACGGTCTACCGCAGCCTTGCCGAGCGCTGCGACTACGCGCTGCACCTGGGCCTCACGGAGGCGGGGATGGGCACCAAGGGCATCGTCGCCTCGAGCGCGGCGATGGGCGTGCTTCTGCAGGAAGGCATCGGCGACACGATCCGCATCTCGCTCACGCCGGAGCCCGGCGGCAGCCGTTCACGGGAAGTGCAGGTCGCGCAGGAGTTGCTGCAGACCATGGGGTTGCGCGCCTTCAGCCCGATGGTGAGCGCATGCCCGGGCTGCGGACGCACCACCAGCACGTATTTCCAGCAGCTCGCGCAGAGCATCGAAGGATTCCTGAAGGAAAAAATGGCGGTCTGGCGCGAGCGCAATCCGGGCGTGGCAGGCATGCGCGTCGCGGTGATGGGCTGCGTGGTGAACGGCCCCGGAGAATCGAAGCACGCGAATATCGGCATCAGCCTGCCGGGCACCAACGAGGTGCCGGTGGCGCCGGTCTACGTCGACGGACGCAAGACCGTCACGCTGAAGGGGGATCGCATCGCCGAGGAGTTCCAGGCGATCGTCGAGCGCTACGTCCACGAAAAATACGGCGTCGCCAGCGAGCACGCCGAAGCCGAATAAGAGCCCGGTGCGCAAAGTCCGTCCGGCCCTGCTGAAGGGCTTCGATCAGGAGTTCCTGCCGCAGGACCAGCTGCAGTTCAACGCGCTGCTCGAGCTGATCCGGCGCAACTTCGAGCGCTTCGGCTTCCTGCCGATCGAGACGCCCTCAGCCGAGCGCATCGAGGTCCTGACCTCCAAGGGCGGCGCCGAAAAGGAGATCTACGCGCTGTCACGCCTGGCCGCCGGGGACGATGACGAGGCCGCTGCCAAGGGCGCGTTGCGTTTCGACCTCACCGTGCCGCTCGCGCGCTACGTGGCGATGCGCGAGCGCGAGCTCGCCTTCCCGTTCCGGCGCTACCAGATCCAGCGCGTATGGCGCGGCGAGAATCCGCAGGTCAAGCGCGGACGCTTCCGCGAGTTCTACCAGTGCGACATCGATGTCATCAACCGCGACACGCTCTCGTATCTGGCCGAGGCCGAGATCCCGAGCGTCATCTACAGCGTGTTCCAGGAAATGCGCATCGGCGAGTTCCGCATCCGCATCAACAACCGCAAGGTGCTGAAGGGCATCCTGCAGCACCTCGAGGTGCCGCAGGACGCGTCGGCGAACGTGCTGCGCGCGCTCGACAAGATCGACAAGGAAGACGAGCGCGCGATCCTGGCGGAGATCGAGCGCCACGGCGTGCCGGCGGCCGCGGCGGCGGAGCTCTATCGCCTGATCGCGACGCGCCGGCAGACGAACGAGACGCTCGATCTCCTCGCCGGCCTCGCGTACCGCAACGAGGCCTACACGCAGGGCGTGGACGAGCTGCGCAGGATCGTCGAGGCGATCCGCCAGTTCGGCGTACCGGACCAGGCCTTCGCCGTCGATCTGGGCGTGGTGCGCGGCCTCGACTATTACACCGGCACCATCTACGAGACGACGCTCCTCAGTCATCCCGACATCGGCAGCATCTGCTCGGGCGGGCGCTACGACGACTTGGCCAGCTATTTCACCAACACGCGCCTGCCCGGGGTCGGCATCTCGATCGGCCTGTCGCGCCTGTTCGCCCGGCTGAAGGAGGCGAACCTGCTGCGTCCGCTGGCGCGCACGCCGGCCGAGGTCCTGGTCACCACCCTCGACGCGGCGTCGCTGGCGCGTTATCTCGACCTGGCGGCGAGGCTGCGCGGCGAGGCGATCAACACCGAGGTCTATCTCGAGCGGGCGAAGATCGGCAAGCAGTTCGAATACGCCAACCGCAAGGGATTCCGCGTCGCGCTGACGGCCGGCGCGGATGAATTCGGCCGCGGCACGGTGAAGGTCAAGAACCTCGCCACCCAGGTCGAAGCGGAAGTGCCGCTCGACCGCGTCATTGCAACCGTCAAGACTATGCTCAATCCAGAGGCTCATTGATGGCGCTCGATCTCGAAGAACAGGAACAACTGGCGGAACTGAAGGCGTGGTGGCACCAGTACGGCTCGCTCGTCGTCGCCGCCATCGTCGCCGCTTCGCTCACCTTTGCCGGCTGGCAGGGCTGGCGCTGGTACGAGCGAACGCAGGCCTCGCGCGCCGGCGCCTTGTACGACACGCTGGCGCGTGCCGCGCAGGCCGGCGACGCAAAGGCGCTGCGCGACACGAGCGGCGCGCTGCTCGAGAGCTATCCGCGCGCGCTGTACGCCACCATGGGCGCGCTCACCGCGGCCCGCTTCTACTTCGATCGCAATGATCTGAAGAGCGCGAAGGCGCAGCTGCAGTGGGTGATGGAGCACGGCCGCGAAGAATTCCGCGACCTCGCGCGCCTGCGCCTCGCCGCCATCGCGCTCGACGAGAAGTCCTACGACGAGGCGCTCAAGCTGCTCGACGAGAAGCACGGCGCGGCCTTCGACGCCGAATACGCGGCGGCGAAGGGCGACGTGCTCGTCGCGAAGAACCAGCTCGCCGACGCGCGCGCCGCGTATGGCGTGGCGCTGGAGAAGGCCGGCAACGGCAATGCCGCGTTCCGCGAGAGCGTGCGCATGCGCCTCGAGGCGCTCGGCGGATCGTGATGCGCATCGCCCTGGCGACCCTGGCGCTGCTTCTCGCGGCCTGCTCGACGCCCTCCGGGCCGAAGCCTGCGGCGCTGCCGCAGATCGATCAGCCGGCGCGCGTGCGGGTCCTCTGGTCGGCGAGCACCGGCAGCGCCGAGCGCTTCGTTTTCTCGCCCGCGTTCGCCGACGGCGCGGTGTTCACGGCAGCGCGAAACGGCACCGTGACGCGCATCAACGCCGCGAACGGCCAGACCATGTGGAGCGTCTTCGCGGGCAGCGAGCTCTCCGCCGGCGTCGGCACCGACGGCCGCATCGTCGCCGTGGCGAACGAGGAAGGCGAGGTCTTCGCGCTCGACGCGCAGACCGGCGAGAAACGCTGGGCCGCGCGCGCCTCGAGCGAGGTGATCGCGGCGCCGGCGGTCGGCAGCAACCTCGTGCTCGTGCGCAGCATCGACAATCGCCTGTTCGCGTTCGGCGCCGAGGACGGCAAGCGGCGCTGGATCTATCAGCGTGCGCCGGCCTCGCTCGTCATCCGCGTGCCCGCCGGCGTGGCGATCGACGGCGACACGGCCTACGCCGGCTTCGCCGGCGGCCGGCTGACCGCGATCGCGCTCTCCAATGGCGGCTCGCGCTGGGAGGCGACGGTGGCGCTGCCCAAAGGCGCCACCGAGCTCGAGCGCGTCACCGATGTGGTCGGCGATCCCGTCGTGCAGGGACGCGAAGTGTGCGCGGCGACCTACCAGGGTCGCGTCGCCTGCTACGAAGCCGCCAGCGGGCGCCAGGTCTGGGCGCGCGAGGCCTCGTCGCTCACCGGCGTGAGCCTCGACGCGCGCTACGCCTTCGTCAGCGATGACCGCGGTGCGGTGCAGGCTTTCGACCGCAGCAACGGCCGCTCGGTATGGAAGCAGGACAAGCTCGCCTACCGTCAGCTTTCGCTGCCGGTGGGCCACGGCGAATTTGTCGCCGTGGGGGATTTCGAGGGCCATGTGCACTTCCTCGCGCGCGAGACCGGCGCTTTCGTCGCGCGCTATTCGACCGGCGGCGGCGCCGTGCGCGCCGCGCCGCGCAACCTCCCGGACGGCATCCTGGTGCAGACGCAAAACGGCTCGCTGCATGCGCTCGCGCCGTGAAACCGGTGCTGGCGATCGTCGGGCGCCCAAACGTCGGGAAGTCGACCCTCTTTAACCGCCTGACCGGCAGCCGCGACGCCATCGTGCACGACCTGCCGGGCGTCACGCGCGATCGCCACTACGGAGAAGGCCGCGCCGGCAGCCGGCGCTTCATCGCCATTGACACCGGCGGATTCGAGCCGCGCGCGCACGAAGGCGTTCAGGTCGAGATGGCGCGCCAGGCGGAGCAGGCGATCGCCGAAGCCGATGCCGTCGTCTTCGTACTGGATGCGCGCGCCGGCCTCACGGGCGCGGATCGCGATATCGCCGCCCGGCTGCGCCGCCACAAGAACGTCTGGCTCGCGGTCAACAAGGCCGAGGGCATGGCGAGCGGCACGGCGACCGCGGAATTCCACGAGCTCGGCATGGGCGACCCGGTCGCCATCTCGGCCGCGCACGGCGAAGGCGTGCGCGAGCTGGTCGACGCGGTGCTCGCGCCGTTCCCGCAGGAGACGCAGGCCGACGAGGAGGCCGAGCGCCACGCGCGCGTCGCGATCGTCGGCCGCCCGAATGTCGGCAAGTCGACGCTCATCAACGCGCTGGTCGGCGAGGAGCGCGTCATCGCCTTCGACCAGCCGGGCACGACGCGCGATCCGATCGAGGTGCCGTTCGAGCGCGCCGGACGCCGCTACACGCTGATCGACACGGCCGGCGTGCGCCGGCGCGGCAAGACGGGCACGCCGCCCGAGTACTTCTCCATCGTCAAGGCGTTGCAGGCGATCGAAGCCGCGAACGTGGCGGTGCTCCTGGTCGACGCGGCGGAAGGCATCACCGAGCAGGACGCGCACGTCGCCGGCTACATCCTCGAGCGCGGGCGCGCGGTGGTGCTGGCGGTGAACAAATGGGATGCAGCAGACAAGGAGGCGCGCGCCCGGCTCAAGACGGAGCTCCAGTGGAAGCTCGGCTTCCTCGCCTTTGCCGAGTCGCAGACGATCTCGGCGAAGAAGGGGCAGGGCCTTGCCGGCCTGATGCGTGCGATCGATACGGCGCACGCGGCCGCCATGGCGCGGCTCTCCACGCCCAAGCTCACGCGCGCGTTGATTGCCGCGGTCGAGCGCCAGGCGCCGCCGAAGAGCGGCCTTATCCGCCCGAAGCTGCGCTATGCGCACCAGGGCGGCATCAACCCGCCGCGCATCATCATCCACGGCAACGCGCTCGATCGTGTGCCGGCGTCGTACAAGCGCTACCTCGAGGGCTATTTCCGCAAGGCCTTCACGCTGGTCGGCACGCCGCTCGCGGTCGAGTTCCGCACCGGGCGCAATCCTTACGCGAAGAAGAAGGCGCGGCGCTAGCGCTTCGCCGCCGCGCTGAGCGCCCACGCGCAGTCGACGGGGTCGGCGTGGCAGCGAAGCAGGCGAAAAGCCGCGCTCGTCATGCCGCGCACCCGCGAGCCTTCGTTGCGCCAGGCCCTGAGCGCGCCCTCGCGCTCGCCGCTCGCAATGGAGCCGGCCATCGCGGCGAGGAGCAGGTATTCGCGCGCCTCGCTGCCGGCTTCGCTCTGCGTCAGGAGCAACGCGCTTGCCAGCGCCGCCATGCGCGCTGCATCGCGCGCCGCGACCGCGCCGAAAAGCTGCAGCCATTGCTGCTGGAAGTCGTGCAGACCGGCGAAGCAAGGCGTCGTCGTCATGCGCGCCCAGAGCGGCGCCAGGTCTTCGCGATTCAGGTACGGGTTCATCGCCTCGGCGACGCGCATGGCGCTGTGCAGCCAGACGTCTTCTTCCTTCGGCGCGCGGCATTGCAGGACCCGCAACTTGACGAGCTCCAGGTCCTTCTGCAGCTGGCGCGGCACGCCCTGCGGCGCCGGCGGACGCGGCTCGACGAGGTAATTGCGCGCATACCAGGCGAGCCGCGTCTTCTCGAGCCGCTCGAAGGCGTAGGCGCCGTCGTAGAGCGGGTTCGGCGCCCGCCGCGGCCGCGTCGGCTCGAGGAGCTCGAGCACCGGCACGCCGAGCGCGCCCAGGGCGACGATCTCGGCCGCGCTCTTCTCCATGAAGCGCTGGCGCGCCGCATTGAGGTCGAGCACCGGGTAGTAGTCCGAGTTGGCCGGCATGGCATAGCTCGCGAAGAGCGGGCCGAGCGTGGCGCGGTTGCCGACGTAGCGCGCATCGAGATCGCCGATCGACAGGACATGCACGGTCCACAGCTCCTTGGCCAGGCCCGGCTGCTCGAACACCCGGGCCTGCGGCGCCGGCGGAATGGCCGCTTCGCTCGCCACGATGAGGATGTCGTGATCGCTCGGTGCATAGATGGCGTAATGCGGGAACGTCTCGCTCAGCGCCGCCAGCACCGTGGCGACCAGCGCGGGATCGATCTCGTAGAGCTGGATCCATTGCACCAGCAGCCCGCCCGGATTGAGGTGGGGCCGGATGCGCCGGTAGAACTCGCGGCTGAACAGGCTCGAGACGCCGCTCACCCAGGGATTGGAAGGCTCGGAGATGATGAGGTCGTAGCGGCGGCGATGCGCGGCGAAGAAGCTCTTCGCATCGTCGATCACGATGCTTCCGCGCGGGTCGACGAAGGCGCCGCTGTTGCGCGGCGTGAAGCCGCGCGCCGCCTCCGCCATCGCCGGCTCGATCTCGATCGTCTCGACGCGCTCGAGGTCGAGGTCCTGCAGCAGGGTATGCATGGTGAGGCCCGTGCCGATGCCGATCACCGCCGCGGAGCGCGTCTGCGGCTTGAGCGCGAGCGGCAACGCGGCGGTGAGGACCATGGTGATCTCGTCGGAGCCGCGCTCGCCGCCGGGGTCCATGTTGATCGAGCCGTCGGACTTGCCGTTCGTGCGAAGGCTGGTGGCCTCGGGATAGCGCACGAGGTGCACGGTGGCGGTCTTGCCGTCCTTCTTGAAGAGGACTGTCGCGTCGTTCGACGCCGAGAGCTCGCCGTAGCGGAATACGCCGGCGGTCATCTTGTTGGCATCGAGCTCGACGCCAACGCCGACGCTCAGGAAGAGCACCGCGCACAGGAGAGCGGCGGGGATGAGGTCGACGGAGAGGAAACGCAGCAGGAGCAATCCAAGCGCGACGTCGATGAGCGCGCCGGCCATCAGCGTCCCTTTGAGGCCGACGAGCGGCAGGCCGAGATGCAGCGCGAGCACGACCCCCGCGATCGCGCCGAGCGTATTGGCGGCATAGACATTGCCGATGGCGGCTTCGCCGCGTCCGCGGCGAAGCAGCGCCGCCGTAAGGAGCGGCAGCGTCATGCCGGCGCAGAAGGTCGCCGGCAGCATGATGATCGAGGCGATCAGCGCGCCGGCGGCATTGAACAGGCGATAGCCGCTCTCGGTTCGCGCGATCCCCTTCATCAGCGCTTCCATGAGCGAGAACGTCCAGTCGTAGACCGGCAGGGTGGCGAGCGCGGCGAGCCCCATCGCGATCTGCACGAAGGCGAGCCAGCGTACCGGCTCCGCGGCCGCATCGATGCGCCGGCGCACGGCCAGTCCGCCGAGCGCCAGCCCGAAGACGAAAGCCGCCAGCATCAGCTCGAAGGCGTGCGTCGACGCGCCGAGGACGAGCGAAAGCATGCGGATCCAGCTGATCTCGTAGACGAAGGAGGCGAGTCCGGTGAAGAAAGCCACCGCAATGAGAAGATCGGCGCCGCTTGGCCGCGCGCCGCTCGCTGCAAGCGGCCGGTGCTCGAGCGGGCGGGCGACGAAGGCAACGACGATGGCGATGGCGAGGTTCAGCAGGCCGGCGAGCTTCAGCGTTCCGGGCAGGCCGTAAGCCGCGATGAGGATGAAGCCGCTCGCCAGCGCGCCGGCCGCAGCGCCCAGGCTGTTGGTGAAATAAAGCATGGCGAGCGATTCGCCGGCCGAGCGCGGCTCGGCGCGCACCAGGCCGCCGCTCATCAGCGGAAACGTCATGCCGAGGAGGATCGACGGCGGCAGGATCAGCAGGCATGCCAGCGCGAGCTTCGCGAAAAGCACGAGCCATTCGTGCGACAGCGCCGGCAGCAGCGAGTCATACGACCAGTCGGTCAGCCAGACGAAGAGCGCATGAAAGGCGAGCGCGGCGATGCCGATCAGCGCCTCTACTGCCGCATAGGCGAGCAACGGATTGGCCATCTTCTCGGCGCGACGCGCGCACCAGGCGGCGCCCGCCGCCATGCCGCCCATGAACACCACCAGCACCAGCGATTGCGCATACGCGGCGTGGCCGAGGAAGAGCTTCAGGTACTGCGTCCAGATCGACTCGTAGATGAGCCCGGCAAAGCCGGAAGCGGTAAACAGCAGATAGAGCGCGGGGCGCGACATCGGCCCCGGATGCTAAGTTAGACGCATGCCGGTGTCATTGCGCACGAGCGCCAGGCTCGCCGCGTTCTACTTCGTGTTCTTCGTCTGGGCCGGGCTGATGGTGGCGTACTTCCCGCCTTACCTCGCGGCGCGCGGCCTCGGCGCGACCGAGATCGCGTGGGTGCTGGCGCTGCCGCAGCTCGCGCGCATCGTCGCGCCGACGGCCTGGGGCTGGGTGGCCGATCGCACCGGGGGGCAGCGCGCGATCGTGGTGCTGTCTTGCGCGACCAGCGCGGCGTGCTTCGTCTTGCTGCCGCTCATGCCGAGCTTCGCCACCATCGCTGCCCTCGTCGCGCTCTCGAGCGTGTTCTCCGCGGCCGCGTTGCCGCTCGTCGAGGCGATCACGCTCGGCGCGCTGCGCGGCGAGACCGGGCGCTACGGCCCGATCCGCCTGTGGGGATCGATCGGCTTCATCGCCGCCGTGCTCGCGGGCGGCGCGTGGCTGGATTTCCGATCGGTGCAGATCCTGCCGTTTGCCGTTGTCTTTTTCGCATTGACTGCCGCGGCCGTTGGTTTCGTGCTTCCCTCAGGAGCAGCGCGGACGACGGCGGGAGCGGCTCACGTGCCGATCGGCCGCGCGGCGCTATGCCTGCTCGGCTCGGCCTTCTGCATGGCGCTCGCCCACGGCACGCTGTACGCGTTCTTCACGCTGCATCTCCAGCATCTCGGCTACAGCGGCGCGTTGATCGGCTTGCTCTGGACGCTCGGTGTGCTGGCGGAAATTGCCGTGTTCCTCTTCCTGCCGGCGCTTTTCCAGCGGCATGCGCTCTCCACGATCCTCGTCGCGAGCGCCGCGCTCGGCGTGATCCGGTTCCTCGTGATCGGCTGGGCGGCCGAATGGCTCGCGCTGCTCGTCTTTGCGCAGATCCTGCACGCCGCCACGTTCGGCTCGTATCACGCCGCCGCCGTCGCCGCCGTGCATCGCCTGTTCGCCCCGCACGCCCATGCGCGCGGTCAAACGCTCTTTTCGAGCCTCGGTTACGGTGCCGGGGGCGCCGCGGGGGCGCTTAGCGCCGGGTGGGCATGGGATGCCGGAGGTGCAGGCGCGGCGTTCAGCGTGTCGGCGCTGGCAGCCCTAGCGGGCCTCCTTTTTGCCTATCCCCTGAAACGTGCGGGGTTGTAAGGTGTCAACAGTGACGGAGATAAAACGTTGAGGTGTCTATGAATCGTAAATGGATCGTCCTGATGGCCTTCACGGCCATGACCACCGGCTGCGAGACCGTCGATACGACCAAGGCCGGCGCCGTCGGCGTCGAGCGACACCAGCGCATGGCGGTGTCCTCTGAAGAGGTCAACGCCGGCGCCGAGAAGGCCTACGCCCAGATGATGGCCGAAGCGCAGAAGAAGGGCGCCCTCGACCGCGACGCGGCGCAGGTCGCCCGGGTCAGGACCATCGTCGGCCGGCTGGTGCCGGCGACCACGGCTTTCCGGCCCGATGCGACGAAGTGGCCGTGGGAAGTCCACGTCATCTCGCTCGAAGACGTGAACGCCTGGGCGATGCCGCACGGCAAGGTGGCGATCTACACCGGCCTCATCAACAAGCTGCAGGCGACCGATGACGAGCTCGCCGCGGTCCTGGGCCATGAGATCGCGCACGCATTGCGCGAGCACTCCCGCGAGCAGATGTCGCAGCAGGCGATCACCCAGGCCGGCATCGGCATCGCCAGCGCCCTGTTCGGGGTCGGCGATCTCGGACAGAACGTCGCCGGCATGGTGGCCGATGTCACGCTCTTCAAGCCCAAGTCGCGCGGCATGGAGACGGAAGCCGACCGCATCGGGGTCGAGCTCGCCGCGCGTGCCGGCTACAACCCGCAGGCCGCCGTGGCGCTGTGGCAGAAAATGGAGAAGCTCGCGGGCGGCCAGCCGCCGCAGTTCCTTTCCACGCACCCCTCGCACGAGACGCGCATCGCCGACCTGCAGAACTACTCGGCGAAGGTGATGCCGCTCTATCAGGCGGCGAAGGGCGGCACCGCGAGCGCCGGCAAGTAGTTGTCGAATGGCATAATCTGGGGTTTCCGCACTGCGGAAACTCCGGATGGCGCAGACTCTTTACGACAAGCTTTGGGATAGTCATGTCGTGCACGTCGAAGACGACGGCACGGCGCTGCTCTACATCGACCGCCACCTCGTCCACGAGGTGACGAGCGCGCAAGCCTACGAAGGGCTGCGCGAGGCCGGGCGCAAGCCCTGGCGCACCGACTCGGTGGTGGCGACCGCCGACCACAACACGCCGACCACCAACTGGGAAGAAGGCATCGCCGGCGTGCGCGATCCGTTCGCGCGCCTGCAGATCGAGACGCTCGACGCCAACATCAAGCAGTTCGGCGCCAAGGTGTACTTCCCGTATCTCGACAAGCGGCAGGGAATCGTCCACGTCATCGGCCCCGAGCAGGGCGCGACGCTGCCCGGCATGACGGTCGTCTGCGGCGATTCGCACACCAGCACGCATGGCGCCTTCGCCTGCCTCGCGCACGGCATCGGCACCTCGGAAGTCGAGCACGTGCTGGCGACGCAATGCCTGGTGACGAAGAAGATGAAGAACATGCGCGTCAACGTGGAAGGCGCGCTCGCGCGCGGCGTGACGGCCAAGGACGTGGCGCTCGCCATCATCGGCCGCATCGGCACGGCCGGCGGCACGGGCTACGCCATCGAATTCGCCGGCAGCACGTTGCGCGCCATGTCGATGGAAGGCCGCATGACGGTCTGCAACATGGCGATCGAGGCGGGCGCCCGAGCCGGCATGGTGGCCGTCGACGAAACGACGCTCCAGTACCTGAAGGGGCGCAAGTTCGCGCCGCAGGGGGCGGAGTGGGAGCTGGCCGTCGTCTATTGGCGCACGCTGACGAGCGACCCGGAGGCGAAGTTCGATCGCGAAGTGACGCTCGATGCGCGCGAGATCCGCCCCCACGTCACCTGGGGGACGTCGCCCGAAATGGTGATCGCCGTGGACGACACCGTGCCCGACCCGGACAAGGAGAAAGACGGCCAGCGCCGCGAAGGCATGGAGCGCGCCCTGCAGTACATGGGGCTCAAGCCGCGCACGCCGATCACCGACATCCGCGTGGACAAGGTCTTCATCGGCTCGTGCACGAACTCGCGCATCGAGGACCTGCGCGCCGCTGCCGCGGTGGTGAAAGGCAAGCGGGTCGCCTCGAACGTCAAGCTCGCGCTGGTGGTCCCCGGCTCGGGCCTGGTGAAGCAGCAGGCCGAGCGCGAGGGGCTCGACCGCGTATTTCGCGACGCCGGCTTCCAGTGGCGCGAGCCGGGATGCTCGATGTGCCTCGGCATGAATCCGGATCGGCTCGAGGCAGGCGAGCGCTGCGCTTCGACGTCGAACCGCAATTTCGAAGGCCGCCAGGGCCCCGGCGGCCGCACGCATCTCGTCAGCCCCTCGATGGCGGCCGCCGCGGCGATCGCCGGCCACTTCGTCGACATCCGGCGGTGGTCGTAATGGAAAAGTTCACCGTCCTCAACGGCCTCGTGGTGCCGCTCGACCGCGCCAACGTCGACACCGACCAGATCATCCCGAAGCAGTACCTCAGCTCGATCAAGCGCACCGGCTTCGCGGGCGGCCTGTTTGCCGACTGGCGCAAGGACCCCCAGTTCGTCCTCAACCAGCCGCGCTACAAGGGGGCCACCATCCTGCTCGCGCGGAAGAATTTCGGCTGCGGCTCCTCGCGCGAGCACGCGCCCTGGGCGCTGATGGACTACGGCTTTCGTTGCGTCATCGCGCCGTCGTTCGCCGATATCTTCTTCAACAATTCGTTCAAGAACGGTTTCCTGCCCGTCGCGCTCGCGGAGTCCGAGGTCGACCGGCTGTTCCACGAGTGCAACGCCTTCAGCGGCTTTCGCCTGGTGGTCGATCTCGAGAAGCAGACCGTTTCGACGACCGACCAGGCGCTCGCCATGCGCTTCGACGTCGACCCGTTCCGCAAGTACTGCCTCCTGAACGGGCTGGACGAGATCGGCCTCACGCTGCGGCACGCCGACAAGATCCGCGCCTTCGAAGCGCAGCGCAAAGCGCGCTATCCCTGGTACTTCTAATGCGAATCGCGATCCTGCCCGGCGACGGCATCGGGCCAGAGATCATCGAGCAGGCGAAGAAGGTGCTGCGCAAGCTCGATCTCCGGCTCGAGATGGAAGAGGCGCCGGTGGGGGGCGCAGGCTACGAGGCCGGCGGCGATCCTTTGCCTGCCCATACGCTCGAGCTCGCCAAGGCGGCCGACGCCATCCTCTTCGGCGCCGTGGGCGACGCGCGCTACGACAAGCTGCCGCGCGCCAAGCGCCCTGAGCAGGCCATCCTCGGGCTGCGCAAGGCGCTCGGCCTGTTCGCCAACCTGCGGCCGGCGCAGGTGCATGCGGAGCTCGCCGGCGCATCGGCGCTGAAGGCCGACGTCGTCGCGGGGCTCGACATCCTCATCGTGCGCGAGCTCACGGGCGATATCTATTTCGGGGAGCCGAAGGGCATCCGCGACCGGAATGGCGAGCGCGAAGGCTTCGACACCATGCGCTACAGCGAGAGCGAGATCCGGCGCATCGCGCGCGTGGCCTTCGACGCAGCCCGCAAGCGCGGGAAAAGAGTCTGCTCGGTCGACAAGGCGAACGTGCTCGAGACCTCGCAGCTCTGGCGCGAAGTGGTCACTGAGGAGGCGAAGAAATACCCGGACATCGCGCTTTCGCACATGTACGTCGACAACTGCGCGATGCAGCTCGTGCGCACGCCCAAGCAGTTCGACGTCATCGTCACGGGCAATCTTTTCGGCGACATCCTGTCGGACGAAGCGTCGATGCTGACCGGGTCGATCGGCATGCTGCCCTCGGCATCGCTCGACGCGGCCGGGAAGGGCCTCTACGAGCCGATCCATGGCTCGGCGCCGGATATCGCCGGCAAAGGCGTGGCCAATCCGCTCGCCACGATCCTTTCGGCAGCCATGATGCTGCGCTACTCGCTGCGCCAGGCCGAGGCCGCGCAGCGCATCGAAGCCGCCGTGACGGAAGTCCTGCGCTCGGGTTTGCGCACGCCGGACATCCATACCGAGGGGACCCGCAAGGTCGGCACGGAAGAAATGGGCCACGCGGTCCTCTCCGCTCTATAAACTATGCAAATGCTTCGAGTGGGAATCGTCGGTTGGCGCGGAATGGTGGGGTCGGTCCTCGTGCAGCGCATGCGCGAGGAGCGCGATTTCGACCTTATCGAGCCGGTGTTCTTCTCCACTTCCCAGGCGGGCGGCAAAGGCCCGGCGGTCGGGAAGAGCATCGAGCCGGTGAAGGACGCCACCGACATCGATGCGCTGAAAGCCCTGCCGGTGGTCATCTCCTGCCAGGGCGGCGACTACACGAACGATGTCTATCCGCGCCTGCGCGGCGCCGGGTGGAAGGGCTACTGGATCGACGCGGCGAGCGCCCTGCGGATGAAGGACGATGCCGTCATCATCCTCGATCCCGTCAACATGGGCGTGATCAAGGACGCGCTCGCGAACGGCCGGCGCGACTTCATCGGCGGCAACTGCACCGTCAGCCTGATGCTGATGGGCATGGCGGGTCTGTTCCAGCGCGACGAGATCGAGTGGATGACGAGCATGACGTACCAGGCGGCGTCCGGCGCCGGCGCCGCCAACATGCGCGAGCTGGTGGCGCAAATGGCGCACGTCAGCCGCGACGCGAAGCCGCTGCTGGACGATCCGGCTTCCGCGATCCTCGATATCGATCGCGCAGTGACCGATTCGATTCGCTCGCGCGAGCTGCCGAAGGACAATTTCAGCCATCCGCTCGCCGCCAGCCTGCTGCCGTGGATCGACAAGGACCTCGGCAACGGCCAGAGCCGCGAGGAATGGAAGGCCCAGGTGGAAGCGAACAAGATTCTTGGCCGCGGCAACGGTAAGGCGGGGAAGGGTGAAATTCCGATCGACGGCGTCTGCGTGCGCGTCGGTGCGATGCGCTGCCACAGCCAGGCGATGACCATCAAGCTGCGGCGGCCCCTGCCGATCGACGAGATCGAGGGCGTGCTGGCCGAGGCGAACGACTGGGTGAAGGTGGTGCCCAACCGACGGGAAGAATCGCTGGCCGAGCTCACACCGGCGGCGGTGAGCGGAAAACTCTCGGTTCCGGTGGGCCGCCTGCGCAAGCTATCGATGGGCGACGAATATCTGGCGGCTTTTACGGTCGGCGACCAGCTGCTGTGGGGCGCGGCCGAGCCATTGCGACGGATGCTTCGCATCCTGCTCGATGCGGGCGTGAAGCACTAAGAAACTGAGAAAAAGTATGAATTTGCAGCCGTAAGACCATGATGTTAAGGTAGTTGGTCCGGCTAAGAACAAATTCGGGGTGGGGAATCGTGGCTAGATTAATCAGCATCGTCGTTGTGCTAGCGGCCGGGTTGGCGCTCGCGACTGCGGCGAATGCGGCCGGGCTCGGACGCCTCACGGTCCTGACGCCGCTCGGGCAGCCGCTGCACGCTGAAATCGAGATCGTTTCGCTGCAGCCCGGCGAGGAAGACGCGCTCACCGCGCGCCTCGCCTCCTCCGATGCTTTCTCGCAGGCGGGCATCGATGTGAACCCGGTGCTCAACAGCCTGAAGATCACTCTCGAGCGGCGCGACAAGCGGCCCTATCTGCGCCTCACCACGTCCCAGCCGGTGAACGAGCCGTTCCTCGACCTGCTCATCGAGCTGCAATGGAATGCCGGCCGGCTGATTCGCGAATACACCTTCCTCCTCGATCCGCCCGAGTACACGAAAGCCCCGGCGATCGCTTCGGCGCCTTTGCCGCCCGCGGCGGAGAAGCCCGCTGCGGCGCCCGCGGCGGAGCAAGCCCCCGCGGCGGCGCCCGTCCAGGAAGCCCCCGCGCCCGCGGCCGAAAGCATCCCGGCCCCGGCGCCGACGCCGCAAGCTGCGCGGGAGAAGCCGGCGGCCGGCGACACTTATGAAGTGAAGCGCGGCGACACGCTTGCCGAGATCGCCAAGAAGCACATGCGACCCGGCGTGACGCTGAACCAGATGCTGATCGCGATCTTCCGCGCCAACGAGGACGCGTTCATCCGCGGCAACGTCAACCTGGTCCGCACCGGCAAGATCCTCAACATCCCGGACGCCGATGCCATCGGCACGCTCGATCGCGACGAAGTGAACCGGCTGATGAAGGAGCAGTACGCCGAATTCCGCGAATACCGCAGCCGGCTCGCCGCCGTGCCGCCGCCGGCCGCGGAGGGCGTCGCCGGCCAGCGCGAGGTCACCGGCAAGATCGAGGGCAAGCCGGAGCCGGCGAAGCCCGCCGCGCCGGCCGACCAGCTGCGTCTTTCGAAGAGCGAGCCGGCGAAGCCGGGCGCGCAAGGATCCCGTGCCGCACGCGAAGACGACGCCGCGGCACGCGAGCGTGCGCTGAAGGAAGCGGAATCGCGCCAGCAGGAGCTGGAGAAGAACGTCCAGGACCTGCAGAAGCTGCTCGCGCTGAAGAACCAGCAGCTCGCCGAAATGGAAAAGAAAGGCACGGCCAAGCCTGCGCCGGTGCCGCCGCCCGCTGCACAGCCGAGCGTTCCGCCCGTCGCGCAGGCGCCCGCGCCGCCGGCCCAGAAGGCGCCGGAAAAGCCCGCGGCCAAGGCACCCGAGAAACCGGCCGCCGAAGCGCCGAAGCCCGCCGCCGAAGCGCCGAAGCCCTCAGCGGAAGCCCCGAAGCCGGCAGCGGAAGCGCCGAAGCCGGCAGCGGAAGCGCCGAAGCCGGCCGCCGAGGCAGCGCCGGCCAAGCCTGCAGCCGAAGCGCCGAAACCGGCGCCCAAGCCGCCCGCGAAGCCGGCAGCGAAAAAAGCGGCGCCGCCCGAGCCGAGCCTGCTCGACGAGTTCCTCGAGAACCCGATGTACCTCGCGCTGCTCGGCGCGCTGATCATCCTCCTCGTCGTTTACGGCTGGTGGACCTGGCGCAAGAAGAAGCTCGCCCAGGCCAAGTTCCAGGACAGCGTCCTCGGCGCCGCCGCGGCAGGCGGCGCTGCCGGCGCGAGCCTCGCCGAGCCGACCGCGCCGCCGCCGAGCACGACTTCGACCGTGTCGCAGGCCGCGAGCCAGGCGCCGGCCGGAATGGAGGCCGAGGAAGTCGACCCGATCGCCGAGGCCGATGTTTACATGGCCTACGGCCGCGACGCGCAGGCGGAGGAAATCCTCAAGGAAGCGCTGCAGAAGGATTCCACCCGCGTGCCGGTGCACGCCAAGCTGCTCGAGATCTACGCGCAGCGCAAAGACACGAAGGCCTTCGAGCAGACCGCGCTCAAGCTGAAAGGCCTGACGAACGGAACCGGGCCGGAGTGGGACAAGGCGGCCGCGCTGGGCCGCTCGATCGATCCGCAAAACGGCATCTATGCCGGCGGCGATGCCGCGCCGGCGGCCGTTGCAGCGGCTGCGCCGGCGGCAGCGGCGCCCACGCTCGACTTTGACCTCGGCGGCGCCAGCCAGGCGCCGGCCTCGGCGCCCGACATTTCGCTCGACGATACCTCCAAGGCGGCGCCGAGCGGCCTCGACTTCGATCTTGGCGCCGCGGCGCCTGCAGGCGCGCCGCCTGCGCCGAAGCCCGCGGCCTCGCCGGACGAGACCGTGATCGCCGGCGGTACCGAGCCGAGCATCGGCGGCCTCGATTTCAACCTCGATCTCGGCGCGGAGGAGAAGAAGCCCGAGCCGAAGCCTGCGGCGCCGGCTGCGCCCGCGCCAGCCGAGTCGAGCGGCCTCGATTTCGATCTCAACCTCGACGCCGACAAGAAGCCCGAAGCATCGGCCCAGCCGGCCAAGGTGGATCTGTCGACGATCAGCCTCGACCTCGGCGGCTCGGCCGACGCGACCGTCATGGCGCCCAAGCCGAGCAGCGATCCGAAGTGGCAGGAAGTCGCCACCAAGCTCGACCTGGCGAAGGCCTACGAGGAAATGGGCGACAAGGACGGCGCGCGCGAGCTGCTGAAGGAAGTGCTCAAGGACGGCGATGCCGCGCAGCGCGCCTCGGCCGAGCAGCTCCTCGCCAAGCTCGGCTAGTCCTGCAATTTCCCGCATTGCCATAGGACTGGAGTACGACGGCAGCCGCTTTCTCGGCTGGCAGACGCAGCCGGGCGGCGGCGCCATCCAGGACGCGGTGGAAGCGGCGCTTGCCGCGATCGCGGGCGAGCCGATCAGCTTGACCGCCGCCGGGCGCACCGACCGCGGCGTCCATGCCCGCCTGCAGGTGGCGCACTTCGACACGCGCGCGGCGCGACCGCAGAGCGCCTGGGTGCGCGGCGTGAATGCCTTCCTGCCGGAATCGGTCGCCGTTCTCTGGGCCGCGCCGGTGAGCGACGAATTCCATGCGCGCTTCAGCGCCCGATCACGCACCTACCGTTATCAGCTCCTGAACCGCCCCGTGCGCCCGGCGCTCGAGGCGCGCCATGCCGGCTGGCACTACGCGCCGCTCGACGTCGATGCCATGCGCGAAGGGGCGCGCGCGCTCATCGGCGAGCATGATTTTTCCGCCTTCCGCGCGGCAGAATGCCAGGCGAAGACGCCGGTGCGCCTGGTGCATTCGATCGAGATCGAAAAGCGCGGCGAGCGCATCGACTTCGTGATCCGGGCGAACGCCTTTCTTCATCACATGGTGCGCAACATCGTCGGCACGCTGGTCTACGTCGGCAACGGCAGGCAGCCTGCGGCCTGGGTGGCCGAAGTGCTGGCGTCGCGCGATCGCTCGCGCGCGGCGCCGACGTTCGCGCCGGAGGGCTTGTACCTCGAGGCGATCGAATACGATGCGCATTGGGGGCTGCCGCAGTGAGAACGCGCATCAAGATCTGCGGCATCACGCGTCCCGGCGATGCGCGCGCCGCGGCCGACGGCGGCGCCGATGCGATCGGCCTCGTCTTCTATCCGAAGAGCCCGCGCTTTCTTTCGGTCGAGCGCGCGGTGGAGATTCGCGATGCGCTGCCGGCATTCGTGCAAGCCGTCGCGCTGTTCGTCAATCCGGATGCGGCGCAGGTCGCGCAGGTGATCGGACGACTGAAGCCGGCGCTGCTGCAGTTTCACGGCGACGAAACGCCGCAGTTCTGCGCGCAATTCGGCGTGCCGTACGTCAAGGCCTGCCGGATGAAGCAGGGAGCGGGCGCAGTCGATGCGCTAGAATACTTGCGCCCTTTTTCGACCGCGGCGGCGTGGTTGCTCGATAGCTTCGTCGAGGAATACGGCGGCGTCGGCAGCCGCTTCGATTGGTCGCTGGCGCCCCGAGTGGGGCAAGCGGGGCGCGAGCGGCCTCTCATCCTTTCCGGCGGCCTCGACGCGCAGAACGTCGCCGAGGCGATCCGCCGCGTGCGGCCCTGGGGCGTCGACGTCTCGAGCGGCGTGGAATCGGCCAAGGGCATCAAGGACGCGGCCAAGATCGCGGCTTTCATCGCTGAGGTGCGCAATGCAGATGTATGACCTTCCCGATGCGCGCGGCCATTTCGGCCCGTACGGCGGCGTCTTTGTCGCCGAGACGCTGTCGCACGCGCTCGAGGAGCTGCGCGCCGCGTACGAGGCGGCGCGCAAGGACGCCGAGTTCGAAGCCGAGTTCCGCTACGAGCTCAAGCACTACGTCGGCCGCCCGAGCCCGATCTATCACGCCAAGCGCCTTTCCGCCGACTGCGGCGGCGCGCAGATCTACATCAAGCGCGAAGACCTGAACCACACCGGCGCGCACAAGATCAACAACACCATCGGCCAGGCATTGCTCGCGCGGCGGATGAAGAAGCGGCGCGTCATCGCCGAGACCGGCGCCGGCATGCACGGCGTGGCGAGCGCCACGGTGGCCGCGCGCTACGGCATGGAATGCGTGGTGTACATGGGCTCCGAAGACGTGAAGCGCCAGGTGCAGAACGTCTACCGCATGAAGCTGCTGGGCGCGTCGGTGGTGCCGGTCGAATCCGGCTCGCGCACGCTGAAGGATGCGCTGAACGAAGCGATGCGCGACTGGGTGACGAACGTCGACAGCACCTTCTACATCATCGGCACGGTCGCCGGCCCGCATCCGTATCCGATGATGGTGCGCGACTTCCAGGCGGTCATCGGCGAGGAATGCCTGGTGCAGATGCCGGAGATGACCGGACAGCAGCCGGACGCGGTGATCGCCTGCGTCGGCGGCGGGTCGAATGCCATGGGCATCTTCTATCCGTACATCAAGACCAAGTCGCGGCTGGTCGGTGTCGAAGCCGCCGGCGAAGGCCTCGCCACCGGCAGGCATGCGGCTTCGCTCTGCGCTGGCCGTCCCGGCGTGCTGCACGGCAATCGCACGTATCTGCTGCAGGACGCGAACGGCCAGATCACGGAGACGCACTCGATCTCCGCCGGCCTCGACTATCCCGGGGTCGGCCCGGAGCATGCGTGGCTGAAGGACAGCGGCCGCGCCGAATACGTGGCGATCACCGACGCCGAGGCGCTGCACGCCTTCCACGAGCTTTGCCGCAAGGAAGGCATCATCCCGGCGCTCGAATCGGCGCACGCCGTGGCGCAGGCGATGAAGATGGCGCGCGAGATGTCGAAGGAATCGATCCTCCTCGTCAACCTCTCGGGCCGCGGGGACAAGGACATGCACACCGTCGCGGAGCGCTCGGGGATCAAGTTCTGATGGGCCCGCTCGCATGAGCCGCATCGCCCAGCGCTTCGCGGCGCTGCGCAAGGGCGGCCGCAAGGCGCTCATCCCGTACATCACGGCGGGCGATCCGCATCCCTCGCTCACCGTGCCGCTGATGCGCGCGCTGGTCGAGGCGGGCGCCGACATCGTCGAGCTCGGCGTGCCGTTCTCGGACCCGATGGCAGACGGCCCGGTGATCCAGCGCTCCGGCGAGCGCGCGCTGAAGCACGGCGTTGGATTGCGCGATGTTCTCGCCCTCGTAAAGCAGTTCAGGGAGAAGGACCAGGCGACGCCCATCGTGCTGATGGGCTACGCCAACCCCATCGAGGCGCTCGGCATCGATGCCTTCTTCAAGCAGGCAAAAGCCGCGGGCATCGACGGCGTCATCGTGGTGGACTACCCGCCCGAAGAATGCACTCAGTTCGCACAGCGCGCGAAAGACGAGGGCATCGACCCGATCTTCCTGCTGGCGCCCACTTCGACGGACCAGCGCATCCATGAGGTCGCGCGCTGCGGCAGCGGCTATCTCTACTACGTATCGCTGCGCGGGGTGACCGGCGCGGCGCACCTCGATCTCTCCGAGATCGGGGCGAAGATTCCGCAGATCCGCGCGGCCACCCATCTGCCCATCGGCGTCGGCTTCGGCATCCGCGACGCCGAGTCGGCGCGCAGCATCGCAAGAACGGCCGATGCGGTGGTCATCGGCAGCCGTATCATTCAGGAGATCGAAGCGGGCGCGCCCGAGCAGGCGGTCGCGCGCGTGAAGGCATTCCTGCGGCCGATACGGGAGGCGATGGACGCCTCAGTGAACAAATGAGCTGGCTCCAAAAGCTGCTGCCGCCGAAGATCCAGCGCACCGGCGCGAGCACCCGCAAGACGGTGCCGGAAGGCCTGTGGACCAAGTGCCCCGCGTGCGACGCGGTGCTCTACAGCACCGACCTCGAGAAGAACCTCAACGTCTGCCCGAAATGCAGCCACCACGAGCGGCTCGGCGCGCGGCCGCGCCTCGATGCGCTGCTCGACCCGGACGGCCGCTTCGAAATCGGCGCGGAGGTGCTGCCGGTCGATCCGCTCAAATTCAAGGATTCGCGCCGCTACGTCGAGCGCATCGCCGAGGCGCAGGAGCAGACCGCCGAAGGCGACGCGCTGGTCGTCATGCAAGGCGCGATCAAGGCGCTCGGCGTCGTCTGCGCGGCCTTCGAGTTCGACTTCATGGGCGGCTCGATGGGCTCCGTGGTCGGCGAGCGCTTCGTGCGCGGCGTGCGCGTCGCCATCGAGCAGAAGATGCCCTTCATCTGCGTGTGCGCTTCCGGCGGCGCACGCATGCAGGAGGGCGCCCTCTCCCTCGTGCAGATGGCGAAGACGACGGCTGCGCTCACCGATCTCGCCGAGCGCCGCCTGCCCTTCATCTCGGTGCTGACCGATCCGACGATGGGCGGCGTGTCGGCGAGCTTCGCCATGATCGGCGACGTGGTGATCGCCGAGCCGAAGGCGCTGATCGGCTTCGCCGGCCCGCGCGTGATCGAGCAGACGGTGCGCCAGAAGCTCCCCGAAGGCTTCCAGCGCGCCGAGTTCCTGCTCGAGAAAGGCGCCATCGACATGATCGTCGACCGGCGGCAGCTGCGCGACAAGCTCCATTCGCTGCTCTCGCTCATGATGAGGCAGGCCGCCGAAACGACGGCCTGAGGCTCGTCCCATCACGCTGCTTGCCGAACTGGTCCGCGCCTCGGAGCGCGTCGCCGGCACGCCGAGCCGGCTGGCCAAAGTCCGCGAGCTCGCGGACTTCCTCAAGCGCCTCGATCCGCAGGAAGTCGAGATCGCGTTGCCGTATCTGAGCGGCGAGATCCGCCAGGGCAAGCTCACCGTGGGATTCGCGGCGCTGCAGTCCGCTCGCGCAGGCGCCGCCGCAGCGCCGACGCTCGCTTTGCAGGACGTCGACGGCATGTTTGCAAGGCTGAAGCAAGTCAAAGGCAAAGGCGCCGGCGCACAGCGGGGCGCGCTGCTGCGCGAGCTTTTCGAGCGCTCGACCGCGGACGAGCAGGACTTTCTCGTGCGCCTTGTCGTCGGCGAGCTGCGGCAGGGCGCGCTCGAGGGCGTGATGGTGGAGGCCGTGGCGGCAGCGACCTCGCTGCCGCCCGCCGATGTGCGGCGCGCGGTCGCCTTCGCCGGAAGCATCGCACCCGTCGCCGCGGCCGCGCTCGCCGGGGGCGCATCGGCGCTGACGCAATTCATCGTGCGGCCGCTGCAGCCGGTGCTGCCCATGCTCGCGCAGCCGGCCGAGGACATGAGCGCGGCGCTGGCGGCGCTGGGCACGGCGCTCGTCGAGTGGAAGCTGGATGGCGCGCGCGTGCAGGTGCATAAATCGGGCGACGAGGTGCGCGTCTACACGCGCAACCTGAACGACGTCACGTCGCGCGTCCCGGAAATCGTCGCCACGGTCCGCGGCACCCGGCCGCAAACGATGATTCTCGATGGGGAAGCGATCGCGCTGCGCGCGGGCGGCCGCCCGCATCCGTTCCAGGTGACGATGAGCCGCTTCGGCAGCCGCGAGGACACGGCGCAACGGCGCGCCGAGCTGCCGCTGTCGGTGTTTTTCTTCGATTGTCTGCTGCTCGAGGGGCGCCCCCTGTTCGACCGCGCGATGGGCGAGCGGCGCGAGGCGCTGGCCGGCGCCTTGCCGAGGGCGCTGGTCACGCCGGCGATCGTCACCGCAGATCTCGGCGAGGCGCAGGCGTTCTACGAGAACGCGCTCGCCGCCGGGCACGAGGGCGTGATGGCGAAGGCGCTCGACGCGCCTTACGAGGCGGGACGCCGCGGCGCCGGGTGGCTCAAGGTGAAGCGGGCGAAAACGCTGGACCTCGTCGTCCTCGCCGCCGAGTGGGGCCATGGCCGGCGGCGCGGCTGGCTGTCGAACCTGCACCTCGGCGCGCGCGATGCGCAGACCGGCGGCTTCATCATGCTCGGCAAGACGTTCAAAGGGCTCACCGATGCCATGCTCGAATGGCAGACGGCCGAATTCCTCAAGCGCGAGACCGGGCGCGACGAGTGGACCGTGCACCTGCGCCCCGAGCTGGTGGTCGAGATCGCCTTCAACGACCTGCAGGAAAGCGCCCAGTACCCCGGCGGCCTTGCGCTTCGCTTCGCGCGCGTCAAGGGCTACCGTCCCGACAAGCGGCCCGAGGACGCCGATACCATCGACACCGTGCGCCGCATCTACCAGGAAAGCCTGTCATGAAGACGCTCGCCGAGTGGCTGGCGTTCATCGAGCGGCAGCATCCGAACGCCATCGCGCTCGGCCTCGAGCGCGTTTCCTCGGTGTGGAAGGAAATGGGCAGCGCCATCGCGTGTCCGGTGATCACCGTCGGCGGCACGAACGGCAAGGGCTCTTGCTGCGCGCTGCTGGAATCGATGCTGCGCGCCGGCGGCTATCGCGTCGGGCTCTATACGTCGCCGCATCTGCTGCGCTACAACGAGCGCGTGCGCATTGCGGGCGAGGAAGCCACCGAGGCCGCGCTTTGCGCCGCATTCGAAGCGGTCGAAGCGGCGCGGGGCCGCGTCACGCCGAATCCGCCGCTCACTTATTTCGAGTACGGCACGCTCGGCGCGTTATGGCTTTTCGCGCGCGAGCGCATCGAGGCCGCGGTGCTCGAGGTCGGCCTCGGCGGCCGCCTCGACGCGGTGAACATCATCGACGCCGACTGCGCCGTGCTGACGAGCGTCGGCATCGACCATGTCGATTACCTCGGGCCGGATCGCGAATCGATCGGGCGCGAGAAAGCCGGCATCTTCCGCGCCGCTCGGCCGGCCGTGATCGCGGAGGCGGATCCTCCTGCCAGCGTCTTGAGCGCCGCAGGAGAAAAGCTGCTGCTGGGCCGCGACTTCGGCTACCAGGACCAGCAGACGCAATGGAGCTACTGGGGGCCGGCCGGCAAGCGCGGCGGGCTCGCGCACCCGGCGTTGCGCGGTCGCATGCAGCTGCGCAATGCCTCGGCCGCGCTGTGCGCGCTCGATGCGTTACGCGATCGCCTGCCGATGAGCATGCAGGACATGCGCCGCGGCCTTGCCGAGGTGACGCTGCCGGCGCGCTTCCAGATCCTGCCCGGCCGGCCGCAGATCGTGCTCGATGTCGCGCACAACCCGCAGGCGGCGCAGGTGCTCGCCGACAATCTCGGCGCGTCGGGTTTCGCGCCCGAGACGATCGCCGTCTGCGGCATGCTGCGCGACAAGGACATTGCGGGCGTGCTCGAAGAAATGAAGCCGCGCATCACACGCTGGCATCTCGCCTCGCTCGGCGGGCCGCGCGGCGCGAGCGCCGCGGAGCTTGCGAAGCATGTCGAGGGCGCGGAATGCTTTGCTTCGCCTGGCGCCGCATTCGAGGCCGCGCTTAGCCGGGCAGGCGAGAATGATAAGATCGTCGTGTTCGGGTCGTTTCTGACCGTCGCCGAAGTGATGCAATGGCTGAAGAACAACAAGACGTCGAAACGCTGAAACGCAGGGGACGGAGAAGACTGGTGGGCGCGGTCGCGCTGGTGCTCGCCGCCGTCATCGTGCTGCCGATGGTGTTCGACCCCGAGCCGAAGAGCACGCTTCCGCCGGTGAGCGTGAAGATTCCGGGCGAGAACGAGGCGCCCGCGTTTGCGCCGAAGCCTCCGCCGGTCAAGCCGGCGGCACCCCAGCCCGAGCCGGCTGCAACGCAGCCCGCAGCGCCTGCAGCTCCTCCGCCGGCGGAGAAGGAGCAAGCGAAGAAAGAGCAAGCGAAGAAGGAGCCCGTCAACGCCGGCTACGTGATCCAGGTCGGTGCCTTCGCGAAGCCCGACACGGTGCTCGCCAAGCTCGCCGCCGCGAAGCTGCCTTATTACACCGAGCCCGCTTCCGGCAATCTGGTGCGCGTGCGCGCCGGCCCGTTTGCCAGCCGTGAAGCCGCCGACAAGGCGGTCGCGAAGCTGAAGCAGCTCGGCTTCAAGCCCGGCGCGGTCAGCTCCAAGTCCGGATGACCTGGCTCGACTACGCCGTGATCGGCGTAATCGTCGTCTCGGTGGGGTGGGGGATCTGGCGCGGCCTGGTGCGCGAAGTGATGTCGCTCGCCGGCTGGGTGATCGCCTTTCTCGCCGCGAATCTTTTCGCCGCGCCGCTCGCCGAGGCGCTGCCGCGCGCGATCTCGCGGCCCGAGTGGCGCACCTTCGTCGCCTTCATCCTGATCTTTCTCGTCGTGCTCGTCATCGCGACGCTCGGCGCGGTATGGCTGTCGAAGCTGGTGCATTCGGTCGGGCTGGGCAGCCTCGACCGCGTGTTGGGCGCGCTGTTCGGCATGCTGCGCGGCCTGCTGGTCGTGCTCGCCTTCGCCCTCGCCGCGGGACTGACCGGCTTTCCGCAGCGGCCCGTATGGAAGGAGTCGCTCTGCGCCGCGCAGCTCGCCGCGGCGGCGAACGCGCTCAAGCCATGGCTGCCGCCGGCTCTGGGCGAGCGCATGAAATATAATTGACCGCTTCATGTGCGGCATCCTCGGCATCGTCGCTCGGTCGCCCGTTAATCAGCTGCTCTACGACGGGCTGCTCCTCCTGCAGCACCGCGGCCAGGACGCGGCGGGCATCGTCACCGCCGAGCACAACATGTTCCACATGCACAAGGCGCCCGGCATGGTGCGCGACGTGTTTCGCACGCGGAACATGCGCGATCTCGGCGGCAACATGGGCATCGCGCATTGCCGCTATCCCACCGCCGGCTCCGCCTTCAAGGCGGCCGAGGCGCAGCCCTTCTACGTCAACTCGCCTTTCGGCATCGTCCTCGGCCACAACGGCAACCTGACGAACTCGGAGCAGCTGAAGGACGAGATGTTCCGCACCGATCTGCGGCACATCAACACCGGCTCCGACTCCGAGGTGCTGGTCAACGTGCTCGCGCACGAGCTCGAGCGCGCGTCGGTCAAGCTGCGCCTCGAGCCGCAGACCATCTTCACCGCGGTGGCGAACGTGCACCGGCGGCTGAAGGGCGCCTACGCCGTGGTGGCGATGATCGCCGGCTATGGCGTGCTCGCCTTCCGCGACCCGTACGGCATCCGCCCGGCGGTGATCGGCTACAACGAGACCGACGCCGGCACCGAATACATGGTGGCCTCGGAATCCGTGGCGATCGACGCGCTCGGCTTTCGCCTGCTGCGCGATATCGCGCCCGGCGAGGCGGTCTTCATCGACGAGGAAGGCAGCTTCCACAGCCAGCAGTGCGCGCCGAGCGCGAGCCTGAACCCCTGCATCTTCGAATACGTCTACCTCGCGCGGCCCGACTCGCTCATCGACGGCGCCTCGGTGTACGAGGCGCGGCTCAACATGGGCGAGAAGCTGGCGGACAAGATCCGCCGGCAATACCGCCATCTCGAGATCGATGTCGTCATTCCGATCCCGGACTCGAGCCGCCCGTCGGGGCTGCAGCTGGCGAGCGCGCTCGGCGTGCCTTACCGCGAAGGCTTCGTCAAGAACCGCTACATCGGCCGCACGTTCATCATGCCGGGCCAGGCCGTGCGGCGCCGCTCGGTGCGCCAGAAGCTCAATCCGATGGCGATGGAATTCGCCGGCAAGAACGTGCTGCTGGTGGACGACTCGATCGTGCGCGGCACCACCAGCCACGAGATCGTGCAGATGGCCCGCGAATCCGGTGCGCGCAAGGTGTTCTTCGCTTCGGCCGCGCCGCCGGTGCGCTTCCCGAACGTCTATGGCATCGACATGCCGACGCGCGCGGAGCTGATCGCCGCGTATCGGACCGAAGAGGAAGTGGCGCGCGAGATTGGCGCCGATGCGCTGATCTACCAGGACCTCGAGGCGCTGAAAGACGCGGTGCGGCGCGCGAACCCGAAGCTGACGAGCTTCGAGACCTCCTGCTTCGACGGCATCTACGTCACCGGCGACGTGACGACCGATTACCTGCGCGCCATCGAGACGCAGCGCGACGCGGCGCGCGATTCCGGAGAGGACGAAACCGCGCAGCTGGACCTGAATTTGGCCGCATAAGCTATAATCTTCCTTTCGCGCCGATTTGAGCCACAGCTTGCGGGCGCGTAACAAATACCGCTAAAGCGTGCCGCGCAGTTCTCCCAAGAACCCGGTCCGCCAAGCGCTAGATCGGGTTTTTTTATGACTGAAAAAGCCACACTGGGCGTACGCGCCGGCCAGCGGCGCACCGAGTTCCACGAGCATTCCGAGGCGCTCTTCCTCACCTCGAGCTTCGTCTTCGACAGCGCCGAGCAGGCCGCCGCCCGCTTCAGCAACGCGGAGGACGGCTATGTCTACTCGCGCTTCACCAATCCGACCGTGGCGATGATGCAGGACCGCCTCGCCGCGCTCGAGGGCGCGGAGGCCTGCATGGCGACCGCCTCCGGCATGGCCGCCATCCTCGCCACGGTGATGAGCCTGCTCAAGGCGGGCGACCACATCGTCTGCTCGAGCGCGGTATTCGGCGCGACGGTGCAGCTGCTCGGCAATTATTTCGGCCGGCTCGGCATCGCCACCACCTTCGTCTCGCCGACGAAGGTCGCGGAGTGGCGCGACGCCGTACGGCCCACGACCAGGCTGCTTTTCCTCGAGACGCCGTCCAATCCGATGACCGAGGTCTCCGACATCCCGGCGATCGCCGAAGTGGCGAAGAAGGCGGGTGCGCTGCTCGCGGTGGACAACGTCTTCTGCACGCCGATCCTGCAGCGGCCGCTCGAGCTCGGCGCCGACCTGGTGATCCACTCGGCGACCAAGTATCTGGACGGGCAGGGACGCGTCCTCGGCGGCGCCATCCTCGGCTCGCGCAAGCTCGTCATGGAGCAGGTGTTTCCGTTCCTGCGCACGGCCGGGCCTTCGCTCTCGCCGTTCAATGCCTGGGTGATCCTGAAGGGCCTGGAGACTCTGGACCTGCGCGTGCGCGCGCAATCGGCAGCGGCGCTGGCGCTGGCGCAATGGCTGGAGAGGCATCCCGCCGTGGCCCGCGTGCACTATCCCGGGCTGGAATCGCACCCGCAGCACGCCCTCGCCAAGCGCCAGCAGAGCGCCGGCGGCGCCGTGCTTTCGTTCGAGCTGAAGGGCGGCCCCGACGGGGCAAAGGCAGCGGCCTGGCGCGTGGTGAACGGCACGCGGCTCATCTCGATCACCGCCAATCTCGGCGATGTGAAGACAACGATTACCCATCCGGCCACGACCACCCACGGCCGCATCTCCGCCGAGGCGCGCGCGGCGGCGGGCATTACGGACGGCCTGCTCCGGATCGCGGTCGGGCTGGAAGCCCTCGACGACCTAAAGGCCGATCTGGAGCGCGGGTTAAGCTAGGGTGTGCGCCGTGCCTTACAGGTAGGTCTGCTCGCCGCCGCGTACTTCGCGGCGGCAAAGCTGTCGCTCGCCGCGGCGATTCCGCCGGGCTACGCGACGGCGATCTGGCCGCCTTCGGGCATTGCGCTCGCCGCGCTGCTGCTCTGGGGCGGTGCGCTATGGCCCGGCGTGTGGCTCGGCAGCTTCGCCGCCAACGTGGGCGTCGAAGGCGCGTGGTTCGCGGCCGCGCTCATGGCCACCGGCAGTACCCTGCAGGCGTGGACCATCGCCGCGCTGATGCGGCGCTCGATCGGCGTGCCGCGCCGCTTCGAGCGGGTGCGCGATGTCCTGGTGTTCGTCGGTTTCGCCACCGTAGGCGCCTTCATCGCGCCGACCCTCGCGCTGCTGCCTCTGGCGGTGCTCTCGCCGCTGCCGGCCGCCGACCTCGGCGCGAACTGGTGGACCTGGTGGCAAGGCGATGCCAGCGGCATGCTGGTGTTCGCGCCCCTGCTGCTCGCCTGGCGCTCGGAAGGCATCGCCTGGAACACGCGCAAGGCGATCGAGGCCGCCGTCTTCACGCTGCTCCTTCTCGTCGCCTGCCAGATCGTGTTCACCGCGGACGTCGGACGCAGCTTCGTCCTGGTGCCGTTCATCGTGTGGGCTGCATTCCGCTTCGGCCAGCGCGAAGTCGCGCTCGCCAGTGCGGTGATCTGCGGCATGGCGCTGTGGTACACGCTGCGCGCCGAGCAGGGGCCCTTCGGCGGCCTGCCGCGCAACGAGTCACTGCTTCTCCTGCTGGTGTTCGTCAGCACGGTGGCCGTCACCGGCCTCGTGATCGCGGCGGTGCTGGCGCAGCTTGCCGCCTCGCGCAACGAGCTGGAGACACGGGTGGCCGAGCGCACGCGATTACTCGCCGACAGCGAGCGGCGCTTTCGCCTGATGGTCGACAGCGTGGTGGACTACGCGATCTTCATGCTCGACGCGCAGGGCCGCGTGGCGAGCTGGAATGCCGGCGCGCAGCGCATCAAGGGCTACAGCGCGGCTGAGGTCATCGGCCAGCACTTCTCGCGCTTCTATCCGCCCGAGGAGGTGGCGCTCGGCAGGCCGGCGCAGGCGCTGGCGACGGCGCAGCGCGAAGGCCGCGTCGAGGAAGAAGGCTGGCGCGTGCGCAAGGACGGCTCGCGCTTCTGGGCGAGCCTGGTGCTGACGGCGGTGCGTGACGAGGGAGGCGAGCTCTTGGGTTTCGCCAAAGTCACGCGCGACCTCACCGAGCGCAAGCTCGTCGAGTCGCAGCTGATCCGCGCGAAGGTCGAGGCGGAGAAGGCGAGCGAATCGAAGTCGCAGTTCCTCGCCAACATGTCGCACGAGCTGCGCACGCCGCTGAACAGCCTGCTCATCCTCGCGCGCCTGCTCGCCGACAACCCTGGCGGCCGCCTCGACGCGAAGCAGGTGCGCTTCGCCGAAACGATCTATGCGTCGGGCACCGAGCTCCTCGGCCTGATCAACGATCTGCTCGACCTGGCGAAGATCGAGTCCGGCGCCGTGACCGCGCTGCACCTCGCGCCGGCGCCGTTCACCGAGCTGCGCGAGCACCTGGAGCGCGTGTTCCGCCAGGTCGCGCAGGAGAAGGGGCTCGAGTTCTCGATCGACATCGCGCCCGGCCTGCCGCAGACGATCCGCACCGACGCCACGCGCCTGGGCCAGATCCTGAAGAACCTGCTCGCCAACGCGTTCAAGTTCACGCGGCAAGGCAGCGTGCGCCTGCGCATGGCGCGGCACGATGCGCATTCGGCCTCGTTCGCCGTCACGGACACCGGCATCGGCATCCCGCCGGACAAGCAGCAGGTCATCTTCGAGGCTTTCCAGCAAGCCGACGGCAGCACCAGCCGCCAGTACGGCGGCACCGGGCTCGGCCTATCGATCAGCCGCGAGCTGGCGCGCCTGCTCGGCGGTCAGCTTCACGTGGAGAGCACGCCGGGCAAGGGCAGCACGTTCACGCTGGTGCTGCCGCTCGCCGACGACCGGGCGGCGACGAGCGTGGAAGTGACTCGCGCCCGCGAAGCCCGCGGCTAGCGCGGCGTACATCGCGAAGAGCGAGCGGCCGGAGAGGTAGGCTTCGAAGCCGGGCCGCAGGCGCGGTCCCACAACGCGGTAGTCGACCACGTAGGCGACGGCCGAAACGGCGGCACCCGCCGCCAGGGCGCGCGGCAGGCTGCGGCGCGCTTGCGCACCGAACAGCGCTTCGTAGAACACCGCCCACCAGATCGACGCCGCGGTATGGATGGCGAAGCCGAGAAGGGTGTTGCGCCGGTGCCGTCCGTCGTGCGAGGGCGGCTCGCCGCCGTCGACGATATGCGTGACGGCATTCATCGGCCGAGCGGCGTGGCCGTTCTCGAGGTGGCTGCAGGCGAGCGCGGTCAGGGCCGAGGCGACGGACGCCCCGACGCCCGCGGCGAGGACGCCGCCGGCCGGGCCGGCCCTCAGGCCCGCTCCATTTCCGCCGTCAACTCTTCCTTGCGGCTCTTCATCTGCTCTGCGAGCGCCTCGAGGTCGAGATCCTTCGCCTTGCGCGCCTGCGGGAACATCTCGCCTTCCTCTTCCTTTACATGGTGCATGACGTACTCGCCGAGCACGGTGAACGTGGCGAAGTAGTTCGGATCGTCCGGCAGCATGTTTTCCAGCTGCTCGATCAGCGTCTTCGCTGTCTCATGCTCGACGGCGGCTTCGCTGAAGATGTCCTCGTCGTCGATCGCGGCGCGCGCGGCCGGATAGAAGATCTCCTCCTCCAGCGTCGTATGCACCTTGAGATCCTCGCAGACGGTTTCGATCAGCTGCCGGCAGGTCTCGGGGTCGGCACGGTCCATCTTCTCGAATTCCTTGAAGGCCTTCTTCACCTTGTCGTGGTCTTGCTTGAGCATGTCGACGGCGTCGGCATTCTTGCTGCGGGTCTTCGCCATGGCGGTTCCTTTGCGGGGGCTTTGCGGGGGGTTCAGGCTGGGGCAGCAACCGCCGTACCCAAGTCGCCGAAAGCGGGACCTACCAGCGTACGAGTCGCGATTCCCCGTTGCGCAGCTCGAGGTAGCCGCCGCGTCCGTACCAGTCCGGCAGCACCCAGCGCTCGCAGCTGCGGCCGTCTATTTCAAGGCGATGCACGCCGGCCCGGTGGGTATGGCCATGAATGAGACGCGAAACGCCGTGTCGCCGGAATGCGTCGCGCACCGCATTTTCGTTGACGTCCATGATCTCGGCGGGCTTGGCCTGGATGACTTCCTTGCTCTTCTCGCGCAATCCCTGCACCGCAGATCGCCGCTCGGCGAGCGGCTTGGCGAGGAAGTCCCGCTGCCACGCCGCGGAACGCGCGGTCTTGCGCCAGTTCTGGTAGTCGAGGTCGTCCGTGCACAGCGTGTCGCCGTGCATGAGCAGGGCCCCTTCCTTTATTGAAGGATCGTCAAGCAGGGTGGCACCGGTCGCTGCGCAGAAGCGCTCGCCGAGGAGGAAATCCCGGTTGCCGTGCATGACGAAGAGCTTCGTGCCCTGCGCCGTCAGCCGGCGGAAGAAGCCGGCCATGACGCCGTTGAACGGCGTCTGGAGGTCCTCGTCGCCGAGCCAGTACTCGAACAGATCGCCGAGCACGTAGAGCGCATGGGCGCCCTCGGCGTCGCGCTCCAGGAATTCGATGAAGCGCTCGTTCGCCGCGGGCCGATCTTCGCTCAGGTGAAGATCGGAAATGAAGAGCGCGCGCAACGACCTACTTCGTGCCGACCACCGTCATCGATTCGATGACCACCGGCTGCTTCGGCACGTCGCGCGGGAATGGCCCGCCCGAGCCGGTCGGCGTCTTGGCGATCTTGTTGACCACGTCCATGCCCGAGACGACCTTGCCGAAGACCGCGTAGCCGTTGCCGTCGCTGCGCGGGTCGCCCCAGTTGAGGAAGCTGTTGTCGTTCACGTTGATGAAGAACTGCGCGGTGGCCGAGTTCGGATCCGCGGTGCGCGCCATGGCGATGGTGCCGACATCGTTCTTCAGGCCGGCCTTCACGGCGCCCTGGGCTTCGTTCTGGATGGCGCCGCGCGTGGCCTTCTGCTTGAAGGCGTTGTCGAAGCCGCCGCCCTGGATCATGAAGCCGTCGATCACGCGGTGGAACACCGTGCCGTTGTAGTGGCCGTCCTTCACGTACTGCAGGAAGTTCTCGACCGTCTTCGGCGCCTTGGCGGGGTAGAGCTCGAGGCGAATCGTGCCGGCGCTCGTGCGCACGTCGATCTGCGGATCGGCGGCGAGCGCGCCGGCCGGCACGACCGCGGCAGTGGTGAGAACGAAAAGATGGTGCAGTTTCATGCAGGTCCCTCGTAGAGTATTTTCCAGCGGCTTTCTTCTTTGACCCAGTACTGGCGCTTCTTCATCACGTTCGACAGGCCGTTCGAGCGGTAGTCCTGCTCGAAGGTGACGACGACCACGTCGCGCTCGTGCGGGTAGCGCAGCATGGCGACCTGCTTCAGGTCGACCTTGATCCAGCTCTTGCCCCCGTTGACCTTGCGCTTGTGCGCGCCCCATGCCGCGAGGTCCTGCCGGCCGGCGGCGAAGCGCCTGGAGTAGTGCGAGAGATAGCGGTCGGTGTCGCGGCTCTGCCAGTCGTTGCGCCACTGCTCGAGCGCGGCGCCGAGCGTGCTGCGCTCGGCCTGCAGCGCGGCGGCGTCGCTCCACTCGATCTCGTCGGCGATGATCACCGGCGTCAGGCCGACCTGCACGTGCCGGCTGAGCGACTCGAGGTCCGGGTTGGCGAGGACGATGCAGCCGTCGCTCGCGCGCGGCGGGCGGCTGTAGACGTTGGAGGGCACGCCGTGCAGCCAGATGCCATGGCCGTTGCGCCCGAGGCGGCGGTCCCACTCGTTGGGGTAGCTGATCGGGAAAGCGCCGGCGCCATAGAAGTCGGTGAGCTTCTTGCGCGGCAGGTTGCCGGTGACGTAATAGACGCCGACCGGCGTCCTCTGGTCGCCTTCGCGCGTCTTGTCGATGCCGTTCTTGCCGAGCGTCACGTAGTAGTCGGCGATGAGATGCGGGCTGCCGTCGTCGTTCGCATACACGTAGAGGCGCGAGCGGCGCGAGTCGACCACGATGGCGTGCTTCTGCCCCGGATGAAGCTGCAGCACGTAGCGCGGCAGGAGGTCCTCGGCGGGCCGCTGGCGCAGGCCGCGCAGGCGCGCGAGCGCTTCCTCGCGCAGGTCGTCGACGCGTTCCTGCGGCACCGTCTTAACGACGTTGCCGAAGGTCTGCAGCGGCCGCGCGCGCGCGAGGAGC